>NZ_POSF01000013.1 GCF_004343605.1 Dehalobacter sp. 12DCB1 | reverse complement strand
TTATATATAATCTCATTAATCGCTGGCGAAATAAGGGGGTAAGAACATGGAAACAAATATGGAACCGATGGAAGAACAAAAAAGAGGAAGGGTAAAAGACCTGCTCTTTACAATTTTGATTCTTTTTCTTGCTTCAGCCCATATTTTTGTGATGCTTCAATCGGTAGGAATACTCGGGGCGAATCACAATGATATAACTCAAACAAATATAAATCATTTTTTACCCAGTGATCTTACGACCAATGTGAATTCTTTAGATTAGGGCAGTTAATAACAAGCAGAGAATAATGACGGAGGAATGTAGAAATGAAGCATTTCGAGTTGGGACAATATAAAGGATTAAACCTCAAGTTTTTTGATACATCTGTTAAAGAGCATGAAATAGACGAGGCAATGAACCATTTAATAAATTCTTTGGAAAAAATTGAAATAGAAAAAAATGAAAGTATTGAAATAGGAGATTATGTTATAATAAATATGGAAGGGGTGGAGGAAAATACATCTGTTCCGGTAGTACGAGAATACGATTACCAGTTCAGAGTAGGCGACGATGCGCTGATACCGAAATTGACCTCAAACCTACTTGGGAAGAAGACGGGAGACCTAGTAATCTTCAAAAAGACGATACAATCGGATATTCTTCAATCTCAACATTTATTGGGACGTGAACTTATATTTAACATTAAAATCACACGTGTATTTCGAATTGAAAAGCCGGAACTGACGGAAGACATTATTCAGGAAATTGATCCAAGTCTGAAAACGCTTCAGGACTTAAAGCAGAAACTGACTGAGAAAATCTTTGAGGAAAAAAAGTCCAAAGAATGGGAAGGCAATCTTAATATTGTGTTTCAGGCCATCATCGCGCAGAGTAAATATGAATTTGGAGAAGAAAATCTTAATCAAGCAGCGGAAGATTTGTACAATAAATTTGCCAAGGAAATCAAGAATGTCGACGGGATCGAACTCATCAATTATTTGATGGGTAGAAAGATAACAGCTGACGAATTATTGGAGGAATGTAAGGAAGAAGCAGCTAAGAGAATGATCAGGGATCGGATTTTAGATGCAGTGATTGAGGCGGAAGAAATTGGACTTACAGCAGAAGAGCGCGGATATCTCGGAGGTCGTCTGAGAAAAGACCAGGAAAGTGGGCAATTGTCTGAAATGTTTACTGACATCCATTTTGTGGAGACACAGTATTTACGGAGAAAAGCGATGGACTTTTTGCTAAATATTAATAGGGCAAATTAAAAGATCATCAATTGCTTTCAGGAGGAATGAATATGGATGTGTTGCATTCTTCTATGTATTTACAGTGGGCGAATCCGCCAGCCAGTGACAGGTTCTTTAATTATGTGAAGGAAAAGGGCTTTAAAAAGAGCTTTGAAAAAGGAACCACCATCTTGCATGAAGGAGAAATTGTGCAACATGGGTACTACATTGTCGAAGGTTGGGTTGCTCTTTGTTTCAATAATCCTGCCGGGGATTCTAGGATTGCTTCTATACTTGGGCCAAAAAGGCCTTTTGGCTTAGCAGCGGCTTTAGACCAGGTGCCGATTCCCTTATCTTTCAAAGCTATCCGAGACTGTGAGTTTTACTTGGTTTCCCGGGACATTCTGATTCAGGGGATGAGAGAGGATATCGATTTAAATCTTGAGATGATTGATAGTATATTCACCAGATGTAAAAGTGCTTATCAAATGATTAATTTATCTACGTATTTTCCTTCGGAGAAAAAGCTAGTATATTTCTTTATTACTTTGCTTCAATACATGGAATATAGGGAAGCAAGGGATTGGTATGAGTTGCCGATTAACCTGTCACATACCCAAATCGCGCAACTCATTGGCTTATCCAGGGTTACAGTGTGCAATATCTTCAATCAGTATAGATCTGAAGGGAAAATTAGATCTTCCCAGCAAAAGCTTTTTGTTTCTAATCGATTAATAAATGACGAGTATGTTAAATTGTTTTTAGAGACCTAATCATATAAAGACAAAAGTATCCTTTTCTACAATTGCTTAGTGATTATGGAAAACCCTATGTAAGTAGATATTCTGCTTATGTAGAAATCTCTTGAAAGTAAGCCCCAATTGTAAGTGATTTTCTCAAGTATATAAAGAGGCTGAGGCCGCCATGAATGTACAGAATAACACTAACAAATATGACGCTGATAATAGTTTTTTAGACTGTTATCAGCATTTTTTTGGCTAAGCTGAGTTTGAAGACATGGTGCCATTCGCTTTTCGACTGTTATGCCATTCATGTACAACAGCGACGTTCCGCATCAGAGCTTCACTTAGCGCCGCACCATGTCGTTAATATCTGTTTTTTAAGATTTTCTTCCAATTGTAAAGCAGTTTATAGGCTTAATATTTATTGATAGGGTATATTTATAGAATCTTACAAAATAAATTTTATCCTATTAAAAAGCTGCAAAATTATATTTACATGGACGTTGTCCGTAATGAAGATAGACGGCAAAAAATAATGTTCTATGCGGTACAGGCATCCACTATGTGACTTGACCGTTAGCAGACTATTTGGGTAACTAATGTGGTAGTAATTCTTTATTATGGATGGAGGTCAAATATGCAAGTAAAAAAATCAATTAGCATTAGATGGAAGCTCAATCTAATCGTTCTCGTATTTATGATACTGGCATCATCGATGGTGGGAATTTTAATTTATCAAACCGCCAAAAGTGAGCTTTATACTGCTGGAGTCAGAGATCTACAGAATACGGTTGATACTGCGGTTCAGTTATGTAAAGTACTTGACGAGCAGGTTAAGCAGGGAAAGCTGTCTTTGGCAGAAGCGCAGGAACAAGCAAAGACATTTATTGACGGCCCTCTGGATACCCAGAAAAATACTCGGGATTTTAAAAAAACACCCTTTACATATAAACAAGACGGCCATTTGTGGGCTTGTCTCGACGACTACAGTGTTGTTATGCATGTTTACGGATATGAGGATAAAAACCTTAAAGATGTGGTCCCCGCTGCCCAAATGTACTATATTGAAAAGCTTATAAATCTTGCAAAAAAACCAAGTGTCGGCGACGATATTAATCAGAAGGTTCTTGTTTATCCCTGGAAAAATCCTAATGACAAGGTGGCAAGAGATCAAGTAGGTTTAGTCGGATATTTTGAGCCTTGGGGCTGGACATTTGGGATAGGCGTTTTTACTGAAGAGTTTTACGGTTCACTCCCATATTTAAAATTATATACGATTATCGGGATACTGCTTTTTAGTCTTATTTCCCTGATACTATTTTCTTTTCTGTCAAAATCTACATTAAAGATACTTGACAATATTAACAACATTGCAAAAAGAATCAGCAACGGGGAGATAAACGTCGAACAGATCAAGGTGAAAAAAATGGATGAATTCGGAATTCTTGCGAGTTCGATAAACACTATGACAAACAATCTGCGAACGCTAATATTAGGTGTTTCACAGGCTATAAGCGGTGTTTCCGGTACTGTTGCCAATGTCAGTAATGACACCGTCGAACTGAATTCCCAAATCGAAGAGGTTTCAGCAATAACTGAAGAATTAAGCGCTTCCATGGAAGAGACAGCGGCGTCTACGATTCTGATGAGAGAAATGTCTGATGAGTTCATATCTGCAATAGAAACAATTGAGAAAAAGGTAGAACAAGGCAGGAAATCTACACAAGAAATTTCCAAGCGCGCAGAAGAACTTAAAGAGGTTTCAAATAAATCAAGGAACTCAGCATATAACATCTATTCAAACACGAATGAAAAGCTGAGGGAAGCTATTGAAAAATCAAAGACTGTTGAGGAAATCAATCTCCTCACAAATTCTATTTTGTCCATAACCAAACAGACCAATCTGCTTGCTTTGAATGCAGCTATTGAAGCTGCGAGAGCTGGTGAGGCAGGAAGGGGTTTTGCTGTTGTCTCGGATGAGATTAGAAAACTCGCGGAAGACTCAAGCAAAGCTGTAACCGAAATACAAAAAATTACAAAAGACGTAATTGCATCGGTAAACAATCTTGTGCAATATTCCGAAGAGTTGCTAATGTTCATTGATTCTAAAGTCGTTAAGGACTATGATTCCTTCGTTCAGACCGGTGAACAATATACCATGGATAGCAATCAGATTAGCAGTATAGTCAAAGATTTTGGGGCTACGGCACAGCGATTGTCTGTGTCTGTGCAAAAAATGGTCAACTCCATAGAAGGTATAGCTAATGCAAATGACGAGGTGGCGGAAGGTTCGGGTGTGATAGCTCAGAAGGCTGTCAATATGTTCAATAAATCAGATAAACTATCTAAATTTGCAAACCTTTCACAAGAAAGCGTTAACGAGCTTAATAAGGTGATGGCCAGTTTCAAATTTTAGAAAAACCCTTTGTCTCCCTCCAAAACATTGATGTTCATGAACAGATTTAAAGATTAGAGACAAAAGGATATAGCAAATATTTATTGTACATCGCCAATTCGTTTTTATGTTTTGTAGGCCACAACAGCTTCTAGTTTCTATATCATGAGAATTGCGTAGTTGAACGATTGTTATACAGGTAACTAAGAGTATGAATTCACTTTTCTGTTTACTGGCTAATTTACCGGAAATTCGGAAAGGAGAAGTTGAGCAGGATATGAAAACACGTGAAGCCATTCTGTTGGTTGATGATGATATTAATGTGTGTGAGGTATTGAAGCTCTATCTGGAGAAAGAAGATTATTCGGTGGTTTGTTGCTATAATGGGCAGGAGGCTATCAGGAAATTCGGCAAGGATAGCTATGCATTGATTATTTTGGACATAATGATACCTGAGCTGAACGGCTGGGAGGTTTGCAAGTATATCCGCAATAAGTCAAAAGTCCCAATTTTCTTACTGACTGCTAGTGGGGATTTTCATAATAAGGCACTTGGCTTCCAACTTGGAATTGACGAATATATTGTCAAGCCTTTTGACCCCCGAGAGATTGTCTTTAGGGTTCAAGCAATGTTAAGGCGTATCAATCCGGAGGAGCAGAAGGTACTTCTTCCACTAAAAATAGAGAAATTAACAATAGATCCGGCCAATTATCTAATTCGTTTTAGAGATAAAGATATATCACTTTCTCCTAAGGAAATGGATATGTTATACCTAATGGCGACCAACATAAACAAAGTGTTTACCCGAATTGAACTAATGGAAAAAATATGGGGTTTTGAAAATTCATGTTTAACCAGAACAGTGGATGTCCATATTAATAGGCTAAGGGCTAAGCTTAAAGGGGTTGATAAAGTAGAAATCAAAACCGTATGGACGATAGGTTATAAACTTGAGGTTGCTAAATGAGGCGCAAATTGATTTTGACATTTGCATTGTCCTTGATTATTTATTGTATAATACTTAATTTCCTTTTTTCCATTACGCTTGACTCCTTTATTCAACAAAATAGATTCAACCGTCTTATGAAGGATAGCAGGGAAATCGGACAATTATACTTCAATTTGCTGGATCAACACATTAGCAGTGACGAATTTGCCAGGAATATCATTGAACGAGATAATTTGGCCGTAATAAATTCCAGGATCCTAATTTATAATGAATATAGACAGATAATATTGGATACCAAACAGAAGGCCCCGCTCCAAAACAACATGATTTTAACCAGGGATATAGAAAAGTGTTTTAATGACAGCAAGCAAACGTGTTCTACTTTTATTAACGATACCAATAGAGTAGAGTACTATTACTATACCGTCCCATTTATTAGGCAGGGGCAGGTTAAGGGAGCCATAGTTTATCATGGTACTTACCAGGGTTATGCGCCCGCAGCGAATATGATTATTGTACTAATATGGGCAACAGCCTTTTTATTTTGCGGTGCTTTGTCGCTCCTATACATTGTCTTATCAAAGAAAATAGTAAATCCCTTACTGGATATGAACAAAACCACACGCCAGATTGCCGCTGGGGATTTTTCCGTTAGGGTACCGGCAAATTCAACCGATGAACTTAAAGAACTGTCTGATTCTATAAATTATATGGCCAGCCAACTTGAAGACACAGAGGATGCTCGAAGACGATTCTTAGAGAATGTCTCCCATGAACTTAGATCTCCGATTACAGTTATTCGTAGTATGTTACAGGTTATAATAGAAAAAAAAGTATCATCAGATAAGCAGGTATATTATACCGAAATGATCCTTAATGAAGTACTGAGGATGTCCCAATTGATTAATGATCTTATGGATTTAACGCATATTCAATCATCAGACTTTAAACTGGAGTATGAACGAGTAGATATTGCTGAATTATTGCGGCGAAGTATTGCAAAATTCGAATCGATATTCACTGAAAAGAAAATCGTAATGCGTATTACCTTCGACGAATATTTTGCCGCTTATATCAGAGGAGATGAGCTAAGGCTGGTTCAAATTTTTGATAACCTTATTAAAAATGCGGCAAGCTATACGCCGGAAACCGGTGATATTTTAGTGGAGAGTAGTGAAGACGGGAAATGGGTGAGTGTTACCATTAGTAATTCCGGTGAAGGAATTAGTCCAGAGGATTTACCTTATATTTTCGAAAGATTTTATAAGGCTAACAAGGCCCGTAATTCGGAAGGGGTAGGTCTTGGACTAGCGATAACCAAGCAGTTGATAATTCTGCACGGTGGGACGATCGAAGTTGAAAGCACAAACGGAGTAAGTTGTTTTAAGGTTGCCTTCCCGGCTGAGATTTAAATAGACTCCAACATAACATTAGCCTTTGTTACATTCCTCCTACTTTTAGTGGGAGGTCATTTTTTTTATTCTGGGGCGAGACTTGGTAAAGTGTAATAATCTGTAAACGGCAGTTTATGAATTTTTTACAATTGAGAAACCACCTCTCGAAGATTTACTTATATACTAAATTCGGATTACATCATAGGAACCATAGTCATTAACCTAAAAAATTTGAAATGAAGGGAGGATTTATCTAAAATAATCAAATCTCTGGTCAAGACACTCTCAATCCGGTACTAGTGGCTCATTCTTATCAGGGCTTCAATAGTAAAGAAGGGAGGACTTTTTTATGACATTTTTGATTTGGCTTATCGGACTGTTAACAGGCGGATTGTTCATTTATTTCTGGCCTGTACTAAAAAAACTCACTTGGTATTGGTGGGCAGCACTTGCGATTTGGTATTTGATTGGCGTATTTGTGGCGGCTTTCAGCTTAGCTTGCTTTTCTGAAGAAGCCACTCGTGCAGGATGGATGGGGATCCTTTTCTTTGGTGGTATCTTCGTTGTCCTCGGTGTGATAGTGTATATCTTCGGCATACGTAAAGATCTGGGCAAGAAGAAAGATATCCAGCCGACCATTGGAGCCTAAGAATAAGAAAGGAGGAAAATAAATTAAATGGGAGAAAAAGAAAATAATATTCAAAACAAAGAATCTAAAAAATTTAACAGAAGAGACTTTCTGAAAATAGCCGGTGTCACCACCGCAATTGGTGCTGCTGCAGGTGCAATTAATCTTACTACCCCCGGAGTCGCAATGGCAGACTATATGGCTCCTGCCCAGGCAGGTGTAAAAGGAGCTATCAAATATCTGGATGTGCCGCCTTATGATTTACCGCCTTTTGCTGATTGCAATAAATTGCAGCGGTTCGATGAGGGAATGACGGCCTTTGAGGATCCAAATTTTGCCAATCAATTTTGCAATGGTATGTACTGGCGAACATATTTGGATACCATTTTGAAGATTGATAAATGCAAAAGCGGTGCGCCTGGGTACAGCCTTCGTGATTACGCTTTTGAAACTGGTGCTAAGAAAGATATGTACAATGCTTTACTTACCGATTGGGGCACCAATTACGTGGCTCCTCTTCCCAACGCCTGCGGCAAATGGGAGGATACCCCGGAAAATAACAGTAAGGCTATTAAAAAATTTGCCAACTTCTGTAATCCATGTGCGGTCGGCATCACTGAGATGCAAGAAAATTGGTGGTATTCAACAACACGCGCAAAAGATAAAATTATTATTTCCGATCAATATACCAAACCCGAAAAGTTAAAGGGAGAATGGCGCGTTCCTAAATCTATGAAATATGTCATCGTAATCGCTTATCCGGAGGACGGCTCCTTCGTAGCAAAATATGCCGACACAGCGTTTGCGCTTTCCTCAATATATCTCGGTTATTCCGAGATGACTGAAGGCGTTGGTAAAATTGCTACGTTTATCCGGGAATTGGGTTATAATGCCATCCCCATGTGCAACGATTCCGCGCTATCCGTGCCCATGGCTGCCGCTGCCGGGTTGGGAGAAGTCGGTCGTCACGGCATGCTCGTCAACCCTGAATACGGCAGTATGGTACGTTTGGCAAAGGTAGTAACCGACATGCCGCTCGCTATTGACAAACCCATTTCATTCGGCGTAGCAGATTTCTGCAAAACTTGCAAAAAGTGCGCTATAAATTGCCCATCCAAATCCATTTCAATGGAAGATGAACCAGGAACTACTATAGCCTGTACTGGAAATAATCCCGGTGCCAAACGCTGGATTGTCAACACTTGGACCTGCCTGGAGTACTGGCTCAAAAAGACCGAAGGATGTGTGGTCTGCATCGCCGACTGTCCGTATAGTAAACCGGATTCCTGGATACACAGCGCCGTGAAGATGATATCTTCCAAGACTTCAGCCTTTAATTCCATCTTCATCAAGATGGACGACGCTTTCGGCTTTGGTACGGAAATGAAAAACTACACACAGGCCGATATTGATGCCTGGTGGAATGATCCCAATGACAGAATGTTTAATTGGAAACGCAAACGCTAATTATCTACACAAACTACTGTACCTTATTCAGAAGGCTGCCCGCGACTTAGCCGTCGCGGGCGGCTCCTAAATATTAAATCAATTACGTGATGAAGGTTATATTATGAAAATAAGAAATCTCTAGCTATTACTGTCATCGCAATTCTTTTTTAGCATTAATGTAATTATTATCAAAAGCATCAGCATGCGGCGGCAGCGAATATGATTTATTGTACTAATATGGGCCACAGCCTTTTTATTTTGCGGTGCTTTGTCACTCCTATACATTGTCTTATCAAAGAAAAATAGTAAGTCCCTTACTGGATATGAACAAAACCACGCGCCAGATTGCCGCGGGGGATCTTTTCGTTAGGGTACAAGCAAATCCAACCGATGAACTTAGATTCTATAAATTATATGGCCAGTCAACTTGAAGACACGGAGGATGTCGCAGACGAAGGAATAGAATTAGGAGAAAATGTTACAGTTTGTAAATGAAGTTTACAAATTGTTTACAGATAAGAAACCACCTCTCGACGATTTACTTATATATTTAATTGGGAATATGCTACAGGAGCCATAATCTTTGACCCATTGTAGCATCCGGTCCAGAGACGCATGTTAAGTCTATCCTAAAGGTTAAAAAGTCAAAAATGAAGGGAGGATTTATCTAAAATAATCCAATCTCTAAAAAGGGTCAAAGACACTCTCAATCTGGTACTAGTGGCTCATTCTTATCAGGGCTTCAACAGTAAAGTAAAGAAGGGAGGACTTTTTTATGACATTTTTGATTTGGCTTATTGGACTCTTAACAGGTGGATTGTTCATTTATTTCTGGCCTGTACTAAAAAAACTCACTTGGTATTGGTGGGCAGCACTTGTGATTTGGTATTTGATCGGCGTATTTGCCGCGGCTTTCAGCTTAGCTTGCTTTTCTGAAGAAGCTACTCGTGCAGGATGGATGGGGATCCTTTTCTTTGGTGGCATCTTCGTTGTCCTCGGTGTGATAGTGTATATCTTCGGCATACGTAAAGATCTGAGTAAGAAGAAAGATATCCAGCCGACCCAGGGGGCCTAAGAATAAGGAAGGAGGAAAATAAAAAAATGGAAGAAAAAGAGAATAATATTCAAAATGAAGAATCAAAAAAATTTAACAGAAGAGACTTTCTGAAAATTGCCGGTGTCACCACCGCAATTGGTGCTGCTGCAGGTGCAATCAATCTTACTACCCCCGGAGTCGCAATGGCAGATTATATGGCTCCTGCCCAGGCAGGTGTAAAAGGAGCCATCAAATACCTGAATGCGCCGCCATATGATTTGCCACCTTACGCTGACGGCAGCAAATTGCCACGTTTTAATCAAGAAATGCATGCCTATAATAATGTCGATTTTGCTAAACAATACTGCGAAGGTCAGTTCTGGATTACTTATATGGACGGTACTATAAAGCCTCAAGTATGGAAAAGCGGTAAACCTGGTTTCAGCGTCCGTGACTACGCTTTTGAAAAAGCCACGATGTTTGATATGTACAACCCACAGAATCTCGACTGGGGTACCAATTATGAGCCTCTTCTCACTAATAAAGTTGGCAAATGGGAGGATACCCCAGAGAATAACAGTAAGACCATCAAAAAATTCGCCACTTTCTGTAATCCATGTGCGGTCGGTATTACAGAGATGAAAGAAAATTGGTGGTATTCAAGAAGCAAAACCCACCAAGATTTAATTATTTCTGATGAATACACCAAACCTGAAAAACTTGAGAAAGAATGGCATATTCCCAAGGCCATGAACAGAGTTATCGTCATAGCTTATCCAATGGACGGTTCCTTCTTGGCAAAATATGCCAATACAGCTTTTGCGCAAAGCGCAGTATATCTTGGTTACTCCGAAATGAACGAAAGCATTGGAAAAATTGCTACTTTCATTCGGGAAATGGGGTATAATGCTATCCCCTGTAATAACGAGATTGCACTTTCCGTGCCTATGGCTGCTGCTGCCGGCCTCGGAGAAATCGGCCGTCACGGCTTGCTGATCAACCCGGAATACGGCAGTATGTTGCGTCTGGCAAAAGTGGTGACCGATATGCCACTGGCTATCGATAAGCCCATTTCCTTCGGTGCCGTAAATTTTTGCAAAACTTGCAAGAAATGTGCCATCTATTGCCCATCTAAATCCGTTCCTATGGACGACGAACCAAGCTATGATAATATTGTTTGCCCTGGTAATAATCCCGGAGCAAAGCGCTGGATTACGAACTCTTGGACCTGCCTGCAGTACTGGATCAAGAAGTCCGAATGTTGCGCCCATTGCATTGCCGTTTGTCCGTATAGTAAACCGGATTCCTGGATACACAGCGTAGTCAAGACGATATCGTCCAAGACGACGGCTTTCAATTCTATCTTTTTCAAGATGGATGAGGCCTTCGGCTTCGGTGCGGAAATGAAGGATTACACTCAGGCCGATATTGATGCCTGGTGGAATGATCCCAAAGACAGGATGTATAACTGGAAATACGAAAGCTAATTATCCATACGGACTACTGTACTTAGCTGCCCGTGACTTAGCCGTCGCGGGCGGCTCCTAAATATTAAATCAATTACGTGATGAAGGTTATATTATGAAAAAAAAGAAATTTCTAACCATCACTGCCATTGCAGTTCTTTTTTTAGCATTGATGTTTAATTATTATCAAGAGCATCAGCATGATCTTCAACTTCATTCCTATTATGGTGTTTTGCTCCCCACCAACAGCACTACCGAGACCCTCACTGCCAACAGCGTCAAAGTCTTTGATGCCAGTGGCAATCTTACAGGCTATGCTGGTCTGGATAAATATTCTGGTTTTGGTGGGAAGATGCTGGTAGGCACAATTATTGATACCCATGGTGTTATTCAGAAGGTAAAAATTCTTGAATATAAAGAAACTCCGCAATATCTGAAAAACATTGAAAAATCAGGCTTCTACCTTCAGCTCGTGGGCCGGAACATTGCTGATGGCACCACCTTCGGCAAAGACATTGACGGCATTTCCGGAGCTACCCTCTCCACCAGGGCCATTACTATGTGTGTTGACTCTGTCTCCGAGAGCGTACGTACTGCCGCTTTAGGTTTACCGTCTAGCTCCAACGGCGGATTATGGCAATTAGGCTGGGCGGAATTAGCCATAGCTATGCTCATTGCTGGTTGTCTGATTCTCAGTATGTCTTCAAAACTTCGAAAACTACGGCCGATATTGCTAATTGCCAGCGTAGCCGGTATGGGCTTCTGGTTAAACCGTCCTGCAACAATTGCCCATGCGGCCTCAATATTTATGGGCAATTTCCCGGTTATCAAAAACAACTTGATCTGGTATCTTATCCTTATGATTGCTTTGCTGCCGCCGCTGATCTTCGGTAAGAACTATTATTGTGTATATCTATGCCCTTTTTGCGCAGCTCAGGAAGGGTTATATTTAGTCGCCAATAAATTCAAAATCAGCCTGCCCTTAGGCAAAAAGATACCTTTTATGCACAAGACCCGTAAATTCCTGCTTTTCATATCTCTGATGGTAGCCTTTCTTTTTCAGAATCCTTCGGTATCCAGTTACGAGCCTTTTTCACCTTTGTTTGATCTGAACGGCACCAGGATTGAGATGCTCTTACTGGTTTCCGTACTGGCGGCAGCGTTATTCTTCCGGCGTTTCTGGTGCTTCGGCTTTTGTCCGATTGGTGGCTTTATTGATTTGGTAGCTGAGGCAAGGCGCGCCGTGGGACGGAAAATCAAGAGCAAGAAACGGGAGTTACCCCAAAACCAGTCGTCTGTGGCTGCAACTACATTTTCTAACCCCAGCGCCTGTAAATGCACGGCAAAACAAAGCAAAAGGGGAAAATTGGCAGAAGGTTTATTCAAACTTTTCTATGCGTTGATTATGTTCGGGGTGATAGTATCAATTTTTGAAAAATGGTCCTTGATGTAATAATAACAGTTGTAATAACAGTGATTTAAGCAAGAGGGGGTATATCAATGGGTTGGAAAGATGGTCAGGCAGCAAAAATAATCGAATTATTGGCCAGACATGACGATACGCAAATGGATTTTGAAACTGTCATCGTCAAAGCAGAAGTCATGCTTGCAGACGAGACAATTAGCGACGAAGAAAAGGGACATCTCAATTACCAATTAGGGAGGCATTATCTAGCGGCAAAAGACTGGGAAAGAACGGAAAAACACTGGAAAAATTGCCTGGAACTAAACCAAAAAGTTTTCGGGGAGAATCATCCCTATACTGCATCGGCTAACGCTAATCTGGGTGACCTATATGTTAATGCAGGAACATATCTAAGTGCGGCTACCAGTTATCTGGAGGCAGTAAGAATTTGTGAAGAACATGTTGGCACAGAAACGGCCTTCGCGGCACTTACTTACCGTAAGTTGGGAGGAATCTACCGGGTTCAGGAGAAATACTCCAGTGCTATCCTCTTTTTTACCAAAGCTATGGCTACCCTGGAAAGACAGGATACCTACAGCGATATTTTGGCTGACGTATATTTGAACCTGGGAGAAATGTATCTGAGCTTAGAAAGTATAGGCACTGAGATTTTGCAAGATGCAGAAAACTATTTGAATAAATCACTGGAATTGTTTTGCAAAACGCTTGGTGAAGAGCACGAAGTATGCCAGTATATCCAGGAGCAAATCGCTTATTGCAATGATAGATTTGATGAAATCGACAAACAAGCGGATGTTAGGGAGTAAACAGAATATTGTACCACGCCTATCAATTCTTGTGTTCTTTATCCCCAAAAGACTTTAAAGCTCTTAATATCTCATCATAATTAAACAATTGTACTGTTATCATGCAAACTAAGGTACAATAAAGCACTTGGCTTCCGAGTTGACAATTATATCGTTAAGCCTTTTGACCCCCGAGAGATTGTCTTTAGACGTCAATCAGAACTGTCTTTCCTTTTTTAGGTGATGCCGCCTTGCACAGATTCACCGCTCCCTCGTTCTCGCAGCTAAAAACAAAAATCCTCGCTAACATGCCAAAGCCCCGCTGCTTTCTGCATGCTAACCGTTGGCATGTTTTAACGCTGCGGTTTTCTGTTTTCTTTACGCTGCTGCCACTGACGTCCGCTTGTGGATCTGTGCAAGGCTGGTTTTCCCTGAGGGTCATCACAGCCTCTGTTTAAAAATTGAGCTGTTTTAAGATTAATTACACTAGTGTAGTCAAATCTCAAAAACGGCAATTTTTAATCATATCCTCAGACACGGCCTTAATGACATCCTTCCATAGATTGACTGGCTCCTTCTTAAGCTCCGCCTGCACTGTCTCAGCTAACCGGGTTTGGCTGTCGCCGCAGCGCTCTTTAACTTGCCGGACTGCTTGCGTAACCTGATCAGCATAGTGATTTTGTTCCAATATTTCCGCTGCAAGCTTTTGGCCGAGTTGATCCTGAAGGCTGTGATCCAGGCTCTCCAGCATGGTACTTTCGGGCGGTATCACTTTGCCTTTATCGTAAAGCCTGATTTTTCCCTCCAGCCAGTCAAGAAACTGCGGCGTACTCATGGCGTTCAGTTCCACTCTGTAGTACTGCAGCCAGCTCTCCCACTCGGGATCAATATAGCTGGCCACGCCCTTCCTGCGGCCTGTTTTTCCTGCCTTTTCGATTTCCAGCCCCATGCTGACGGCTTCTTCCGGGTCCAGCCCCAGATTGATGATCTTCACTTTTCTGCCGGGCCTGGCTTTGGTCTCATTTTGCAGGGTATCATAGATCGTCGTGCCATATGCGTCCGCGTCATGAATACAGAAAAAAGTAATCTCTTCCTCCGAATTCTCCCCGAGCGCATCCAACAAATCCTTGACCGCCCGGCTGGCATAACCTTTGCTGGTGAGTAAAGCCATATCATATTTCTCCGGGATTTTCTTTTCTTTGAGTACATTGAAGAAGCCTTCTTTTTCAATATACAGGATTTTATTAAACGTCCAGACGGGCTTCTGGTAGTTTTCCACCGCGATCGTACCGATGGGAATATCCTGGCCTGAGTGGGGATGGTACAGCGTCCCCCGCTCATCCCGGTACATCAGCGGAATGTCACCGTGCTGCGCTTCATAACTGCTGATCAACTCCGTGCAGAAATAGGCGTAATCCGGTTCTTTGCCGCTTTCCTTGATCACATACGGCCGGACGGCATAATAAAGCTGACGCAGGCTGAAACGGTATTCGCCGTTGCCGCTGGCTTTAGCAATGGCTTGTTCCAGGCATGCCGCCACGACTTCTTTCTGGGATTTCTTTCGTTCCGCCACATCGCCCGGCAGGGATTTTTGGGCTCGGCTGACCGCCTTATGAATACTTTCTGCCATGGCGTCGGTGATGACCGAGAGATCCGGTTCTTTCCCATCCGTCACAACCGGGATATAGGGCGTTGTGATATTGATCAGAATAACGGCAGGTTTGGCTTTTACACATAGGATTAAACCGCAGCCGAAAATATTCAGCAAATTTTTATTGTGGTAAATATTGACGTCGCCGGTCACAGGGGATTTATTGAGCAGTACCGTTATATGGGGCGTATCGGAGGGTGTCGCGTACACTTCAAGGACAAACGCTATTTCCGCGTCGTGTTCCCCTTTGACGGTCCTGGCCTTAAAGGTGCCGGCTGATTTACAATAGCCACTGTACTCATCCAGCTTGCCGATCCGCCCCAGCCTCTCGGGACTCACATTTTTAACCGCTGCTCGGAGCTCAGCCAAAAGCGCTTCCGTCTCATCAAACTCCAAGGCAGCGGCAGACGTCTTGGTATATTCTGCGGCTATCTTCCCGGCTTTCCCACCGGTACAACCGTCGAACTGCGTGATTAGTTCCCGGACCGATCCGCTATAGGATTGAAATAATTCAAAAAAGTTTTCACTGGTATACCAATAGGGCGAGGTCTTTCCCCGGTAGGTTTCACCTTGGGCATATTCCATTGCCAGGCTTGCCCAGCTTGAATCGATAGGCATTCCGCCCAGAGCAAATCTGATTTTTGTCCCGGCTTCGTCATAATCGCTTAAGCTTTCCGGGAAGGCTGTGCCGTCGCTTTGAAAATGGATTTTATAATTTTTGCCTCGGGTTGAAACGTAGAGTTCGCCGCCCGACGCCACTACCGCCCCGGCTACCACGCGCAGACCGTTACCCAATGCCCCTCGGGTGGGCAGTCTCAAATACTTAGAGGACCGTAGCGGCCTGTTGATGGAAAACAATTCCGGATCCAGGCCGCTGCCGTGATCCTTAACATAAAAAAAATCGCCCTCATAACCGATTTCACAATCGCCGCCCAGATCCAGCGCATTATCCGTGATTTCCTTGCAAACCAGCCTGGACAATTTACTTCTCGACACCCCCGCTTTTTGGGGCAAGGTTTCCATATTTCTGAATAATTTCCAGTCTTCCCGTTCAAAAAACATGCTCTGCATTCATCCTCCTGAAACAAAAAAATATTCCAAACATTTGTTGGAATATGATATGTTCAGGCTTGGAAAATGGACAAAACACAACCACCCCTAAAGGCGTATTCTATTGATTTATTTTACTTTCTGCCGCCGGCTCACCTGTAAAAAGGGGCCGTATCACAACTTGGCCCAGGGGGCGCATCGAAACTTAAACTAAAGTTTTCGTTACGCCCCATATTTATTTTCTTGAAGAAATCTTAGAATTTCTTCGCCAGCTTCTTGCGTACTGCTGATGTCCGTTTTGATAGCAAACCCTTTCTCAGCCAGGCAATATATAACTTGCAAGTACTCCGGCAATTCCAGTTGATATTGGTCAAGAATTTTAGGTTTCATCAGCAGGTCTTTAATGTCTCCGAAAAAAATCATGGACCCGCTGTCCAGGACAGCAATCTTATCTGCGATGGTCATAATTTCTCTGAGGTTGTGAGAAATTATGACCGTCGTTTCTTTTTTTTCGTGACGTTTTTTGAATATATCCGAAAGCAGTCTCCGGCCGGCAGCATCTAAACCTGCCATGGGTTCATCGAGGATAAGTATTTCCGGCTGAATGGCCAGCATCCCGGCAATGGCAACTCTTCTTCGCATGCCGCCGCTCAGTGTAACCGGGGCCAGATGATTAATATCTTCCTGGGTTATACCAACCTGCCACAGCGCATCATAGACTCTTTCTGCGACTTCTGTTTCGGGCAGGCCCAAATTCCTTGGACCATAGGCCACTTCATCAAAGACTGTAGTTTGAAAAATCTGCTGTTCGGGATATTGAAAAACCAGCCCTGCTTTTTTCCAAAGGTCCTTACTTCGTTTAGGGTCCGAAGTTGGAATCCCGCATACAGTTATATGACCGGAGGTAGGCCGGATTAATCCGTTGAAATGTTGGGCAAGTGTCGATTTACCGGAGCCATTAGGTCCGAGTATCCCAAGGAATTCTCCCTTGGACAGAGAGATGTTGATGTCTTTGAGGGCTTGATGTTCGTAAACTGAACCGGGTAAGTACGTATAAGAAAGATGATTCGTTTCTACAACTGCAGGCATAGATAATCCACCAACTCCCGGACTGATTTGACGTTTTCGGGAACAGGATATCCGTTTGATCCCAATTGGTTGATCAATTGGTAAACCACGGGGGTATCCAGTCCCAGTTCTGCCAACTTGGCGTTGGCATAGACTTCCCTTGGGGTCCCCTGTAAAAAGATTGATCCGTAATCCAGAACAATCAGCCTGTCTGCCTGGACCAAATCCTCAGGATTATGGCTGATGATCAGAATGGTCATGTCTTTCTCTTTATTTAAGACCCGCAGCTGCTCAAGCAGCTCCTTCCTGCCTGCCGGATCCAGCATCGAAGTCGGCTCGTCAAGAACGAGGTATTCAGGCAGCATCGCCAAGGCAGAAGCCAGAGCTACCCTTTGTTTTTGTCCGCCTGAAAGCAGATGCGGTGCATGATGCCTTTTGTCTTCGAGGCCGCACACCTGGAGTGCCCAATCAATCCGGCGATTGATTTCTGGAATTGGCAGCCCTAAATTTTCAGGGCCAAAAGCAATTTCCTCCTCAATAACCGGACTGATTAATTGATTATCTGGGTTTTGGAAAACCATACCGACGAGTCTGCGGATTTCAGACAGTTGTTCAATGTTTGCCGTATCAAGCCCATTGATAAAGACCTTTCCACCCGTCGGTTTAAGCAGGCCATTCAATAGTCTGGCCAGGGTAGATTTTCCCGAACCATTCATCCCAAGCAAACCAACATATTCACCCTTCCTGATCGACAAGGAGATATCGTTCAGCGCAGGTGTTTTTCCTTTGGAGGAATCTCTATAATGCTTTGTGACATTGACGAATTCGATACCTTGACCAGTCATACTTTCGGCTCCTGACTTATAGAAGAATGCTAATTATAATACCTGTGCCTAAAATGGCGGTCATTTGGATTAAGAACAGGATATCCCGACGTTTCATTTGCAAACGGTTTAACCTTAACTGATTGGGATGGGAAGTAAAGCACCTGCTGTCCATTGCTTCACCCAAGTCAGCGGCCCGGACTAGGGAAGCTTCAAATAACGGAATCAGAATAGCAGTATAGCTTTTTATCCGGACGATAATATTTGATGAATCAAATTGGGCTCCCCTTGATTTTTGAGCATTTTTTATAATAGTCGCTTCCTCAAACAAAGTGGGAAGAAAGCGAAAAGAAATGCTGAGGATGGTTGTATAATTATGAATAGGAATATGTAATTTCCTTAATGGTAGCAGCAAGTATTCGATTCCTGCGGACAATTTGAGGGACGATGTTGTCATTAATAAAATCATAGAGCCTAAAAATAAAATAACCAGCCGCGATATATTGATCAGCCCTAAGATCAGACCTTCTTTGGTCATGCCGAGCTTTCCAACCATAAACACAGTCTCGCCCGGCGTGAGAAATCCCTGGAAGACCAGCGTGAAAAGAAGCAGATATCTTAATTTCAATAAACCGCTCAGAATTAATTGATAGCTTAATCCGGAAGAAATAATGGCAGCAGCCATCAATAGGACCAGGAAAAGCAGAAAATACAAATTATTGGTGATTATGACCGAAAAAATGACCAATAAGCAGCTCAATATTTTCGTTCGGGGATCCAATAAATGGAGCAGGGAATTCCCATAGACGTATTGGCCTAATTTCATACCGGTCATTGAAAAGGCTCCTTTGACAATTTCTGTTTCGTATGAATAATAGTACTTATATGGGTTTAATGCAAATAAAAATTGCATGATCTGAAGGGGATTGCATAATTCGGAGGAAGATCCAGTTATGGAATATGTCAAAAATGTGATATCAACAAAGAAACTGGCTGTTATTGCCATTCTCGTGGCTCAAGCCTCCGTTCTTCATTATCTTGAGAGTATGTTCCCTAATCCGCTGCCTATACCGGGAGTGAAGCTGGGTTTGGCCAATATTATTACGTTAGTGGCTTTGGTCGTCTTTGATTTTAAGACGGCCCTGCAAATTACTGTACTACGGACAATCCTCGGTTCTTTGCTCAGTGGGACCCTATTCGGTATGGGTTTTTTTATGAGCTTTTTAGGCGCTGTTGCAGCTGCGATCATCATGGCAGTGCTGTTGCGTTTTTCTGCAGGTCTAAGTATGGTTGGTATCAGTGTAGCAGGGGCTGTAGCCCATAATCTTGGGCAATTGGCCATGGCAGCCTTGGTTCTAAGGTTTTCAGGGATCTTTTTCTACTTGCCTGTTATGTTACTGTTTTCAGTACCTACCGGAATCATAACCGGAATTATGATTAACGGACTAGTGAAATATATAAAAGCAACAAACCGGTTTAATAACCTGCTTGACGACACGTAAAATCTGCTAATTAATTAGACATACTACAACTTTTTAATTTGTTTTTCAATCATTTTGACAAGCATTTCTTATTCATGTAATATGAATAAAGATTGTCAGACTAAAAAGGAGGTGCAATTATGTTTGAAGTTACTGAAATCGCAGCCAAGAGAATTAAAGACATTATGGTAACTCAGAACATGGATAATTCTTACTTGCGGCTCTATGTAGCCGGCATTGGCTGAAGGGGGCCGAATTACGGCATGACTCTGGATGAGTCAAAGACCCCTGACGATACATTTGATGAACAGCATGGACTTAAAATTGTCGCAGACAAGCAATTTGCAGAAGTTCTTGAGGGTGTTGTGATCAATTATATTGACACCCCCGATGGGGATCAATTTGAAATCAAATCACCTCTAAAAGGTGAGTGTGGATCGGACTGCAGTTCCGGAAGCTGTGAATCATAAAGCTGAAAGAAGAGATTGGATCAATCAAATTGCATCAATCTCTTTTTTGATTCCTTTCATCCAAATTCAACGAAAAAATATTAAATAGGGAAACAGGCTTATCTGATTTAACAGGAAGCCTTTTTTTATTCCCTAAAATTGTATGTAAGCCAATCCAAATATATATTTAGCCATACGAAGAATATATCAAAATATTTAAAATATTATGTCAAAAATTGTAGACATTCGACAAATTATGCAGTATATTAGGTGTAAAAGATGGTAAGTAAACACTTACTTTCCAGGACAGGAGTTTATTACCATATGAATTTAATAATACATCGGAAAGAAAGCATCATCTTAACGACAATTGATCTAATCGATAAATACGGAATCCACCAAATTTCGACACGCGAGATTGCAAAAAAGCAGAATATCACCGAGGGAGCCATCTATAAGCATTACAAAAGCAAAAATGAATTGATGCTCGGCGTCCTGGATTATTTCTCGCAGTATGATAGTGACCTGTTCCTTACAGCCCAACAGAAAGAAACTGCGGAAGAAGCAATTTTTTTTCTTGTTGAATCACTTTCTTCGTATTACGAAAATTATCCGTCAATCACCGCAGTACTTCTATCTTTGGAAATCATGCGCTATGATGAAGCGTTAAAATCAAAAGTCGAAGACATTTATTCAACACGGTTTGTCTTTTTAAAGGAAATTATTCAGAAAGGCCAGGAGACAGGGGAAATACCTCCGAAACTATCGAGCGAGATGCTGACTGATATCATTATTGGTACCTGCGTAGCACTTTGCTTGAGGTGGAGACTACAGCAGTATTCTTTCTCTTTACGGGGGAAATGCTTGGAGGCAGTCAATGCGATCCTGGGTTCTTTCATTCAAGGCAAGATTAATCCTCAAAGGAGGGAGTCCATTGATTAAAGTACTGATTGTAGATGATGCGGCATTTATGCGGCTGGCGATCAAAAATATGCTTCAAAACAATGGTTTTGAGGTCGTCGGTGAGGCCGCGAACGGTTTGGAAGGCCTGGAAAGCTATAAACATTTGCGACCTGATGTCGTAACCATGGATATCACGATGCCTGAGATGAGCGGCTTGGATGCATTACCCGAAATCATGAAATTTGATCCGAAAGCCAAGGTCGTGATGGTTTCCGCGATGGGACAGGAAAGTATGGTAAGGCAGGCTGTTGCGCTTGGTGCAAAATCCTTTATTATCAAACCGTTCAAAGAAGATGTCGTAGTCAAAACCTTAAATCAGGTGAATGCATTAAAATAGTCAGTCGATATGTTTGGGGGGCAGATAAAAATGGCTGGTAGTTATTCCAATGAATCCATGTTAGACCTGTATATTTTTGAAACGTCCAATCTGCTTGAACAACTAGAGCATTCCATTCTGGCCAGTGAAAAATCCAATCATATTTCCAAAGACGATGTCAATGAGATCTTCCGGATCATGCATACCATTAAGGGCTCATCTGCAATGATGCTTTTTGACAACATCGCTTCTCTTGCCCATTCAATCGAGGACTTGTTCTATTTCATCCGCGAAAACGATCCCAGGGAGGTCGACTGCTCCGCGCTTTCGGATATTGTACTCGAGGGTGTCGATTTTCTCAAAGTCGAACTGGAAAAAGTAAAGGCCAAAGACCTCGTTGACGGAGATGCGCAGCCTCTGAAAGAGACGATTGCAGATTTTCTAAACCAACTTAAATCACAAAATCCTTTAGCAGAAATAGTGCCTGCATCCAGGAAAGAAACGAAAATAAAGTCAGCTGAAAAGCCGAAGGACATCCCGGAAAAGATAGAAGAAATAATCGAAAAAATACCTGAAGAAAAGTCTAAATATTATATTGCGCCGAACATAACAAAAACTCCTGCTGAGAAAAGCTGGTACAAGGCTGTAATTTTCTATCAGGATGGCTGTGAAATGGAAAATATCAGAGCCTACACCGTTATCCATAATTTGAAAGAAATTGCGGACAAGTACATTTTCACCCCGGAAGATATTATTGAAAACGATCTGAGTGCTCAGGTCATTAAAGAACAGGGCTTTACAGTAGTCTTAAGGACAGATAAAAGCTATGAAGAAATGCATGCATTCTTTATGCAGACAATTTTCATCAGAGAGCTGAAGTTGGAACAGATCGAAGATCAGGAAGATGAACCTGTAATGAATCAGCATGAGAATAACTTAACCCCACAGATTCCTGTCCTACAGACAGCTGAAAGGGAGGAAAAGGCTGAGAAAGAAGGCCAACTTTCTTCTTCATCTTCTGCCCAGCAAAGCATCATCAGTGTCAATGTTGTCAAGCTGGACAGACTGATGGACCTGGTCGGGGAAATGGTGATTGCCGAGGCCATGGTTACCCAAAACCCTGACCTTAAAGGGCTGCAGCTTGATAATTTCTATAAGGCAGCCCGGCAGCTTGGAAAGATTACCGGGGAATTACAAGATATGGTCATGGCGATTCGGATGGTTCCACTGTCGACGACTTTCCACAAAATGCATAGAATCGTACGTGATATGAGCAAGAAGCTGAGCAAGGAAATTCGTTTGGAAATCATCGGGGAGGAAACGGAAGTCGATAAAAATATCATTGAACATATTTCTGATCCACTGATGCATTTGATTCGCAACGCGATTGACCATGGGATTGAGGCGGTCGCGGAACGGGTTGCGACAGGGAAATCCAAAGCCGGAACAATCACCTTGGAAGCAAAAAATGCCGGAAGTGATGTTCTGATCATCGTCAGAGATGATGGTAAAGGGCTGAATAAAGAAAAAATCCTGATTAGGGCCAGACAAAACAGCCTACTGATCAAATCTGAACAGGAGATGAGCGACCGAGAGATTTTTAATTTGATCTTTCTGCCCGGATTTTCAACCAAGGAAAGTATCTCGGAATTTTCCGGCAGAGGTGTGGGCATGGATGTTGTCTCCAAGAATATCCAGACGGTAGGCGGATCCGTTTCGGTAGATAGTGTTGAAGGTACAGGAACTACGATTACGATGAAGATCCCATTAACGTTGGCGATCATCGGCGGAATGAACATCAAAGTCGGAAATTCAAGGTATACCATACCGACAATATCCATTAGAGAATCATTCAGACCGAAAGAATCCGATATTATCAGAGATCCCGACGGAAATGAAATGATTATGGTAAGGGGTGAGTGTTATCCGGTTATCAGGCTCCATACGCTGTACAAAGTAAAAACGGAGGTTACAGAATTCAGCCAGGGCATATTTATCATGGTTGAAGATGAAGAAAAGTCCTGTTGTCTATTTGCTGATGAACTGCTTGGAGAACAACAGGTCGTTGTGAAAGCACTGCCGTATTACATTCAAAATTTTAAAAAAGATAACGAGTTAGGAGGGTGTACGCTTTTAGGTGACGGAAACATTAGTCTAATTCTTGACATCCAGAGTATAACCAGACTTGTGAAGAAGTAACAGGAAAGGAGTGATTTTAATGGCAGAAATGATTGCAGAAGATTTTTTGGAAGAAGATACTCAGAAAAACAAGTTTTTAACCTTTTCTCTTGGCAACGAAATCTACGGGATTGAAATTAAGTACGTGACAGAAATTATCGGTATCCAGCCGGTTACTGAAGTGCCGGAGCTGCCCAATTATGTTCGCGGAATTGTCAATTTGAGAGGGAAGATCATTCCGGTCATCGATGTGCGCCTGCGCTTCAAAAAACCATTTATGGAATATAGTGACCGGACCTGCGTCATCGTGATCGACATTCAGGAAATATCAATTGGTCTAATCGTGGACAGCGTATGCGAGGTGCTTGTCATCCCTGAAGACGAAATCGTGCCTCCTCCCAGTGTTAATGGAGGTGCCAGCAACAAATACATTAAAGGAATCGGCAAGGTCGACAACAGTATCAAGCTCATTCTTGATTGCGACAAATTATTAAAAGAAGAAGAACTATCCAACCTGACATCTACACTTAGTGAGGGGGTAATATCATGAATTTTAACAAGCTTCAAACCAAGATTTTAGCCGGCTATATTGTCATTGTCGTCATCCTGGCAATCATTTCTGTAGTCACTTATACTCAGGTTAATTCTATGGTCAAAGACGTTAATCAGATGACAGAAGTCGAATTTGTGAAATTCCAAATTAATGAAGATCTGGCCTTAAGCTTCACCGATGGAGCA
The DNA here is from genome assembly GCF_004343605.1 of Dehalobacter sp. 12DCB1. GTDB lineage: Bacteria > Bacillota > Desulfitobacteriia > Desulfitobacteriales > Syntrophobotulaceae > Dehalobacter. The sequence continues at coordinate 260,893 of NZ_POSF01000013.1, read as the reverse complement.
AGTCTGGCCAGAGCCTACATGTTGTATGGAAAACAGTCCTATGTTGACGATTTCAATGTGATTTCCCAGAAGTGCACCAAACTGCAAGAGGAATTGTTAGCCATGGAGAATACGCCTGAGAACAAGGCCATGGTAGAGAGAAGCAACGCCTGGACCGCTGCGGTAAGTGGAGAGCTGTTTGCCGCAGTCAAAGGAGGCAATGCTGCACAAATCACGGCAGTTGGGGCAAAAATTGCACCGGAAACAAAAGCCTTAATCGATTTAAATACGCAAATGGCAGAGCAAAGAGCTCAAAACATTGATACGGCAAAAGATCGTATTGCATCCAAAGAAACCAGAACTATAATTATACTGGCCGTCTCCACATTGACCGCAATCGTTCTGTCGATCATCCTCGGATTTTTTATGGCTCGCTCGATCACAAACCCTGTCCGCAAACTGGTAGAAGTTTCCGATAAAATTGCTGACGGCGATCTAAATGTCGATATAGATGTCCGCGGCAAAGATGAAATCGGAGCGCTTGCTAAATCGTTCTCGACCATGACGCTGACCCTGAATGAAGTGATCAGTAATATCAACAGTGCTTCCGAGCAGGTCGCTTCAGGCTCGAAACAACTGTCCGATTCCAGCATGGCCCTTTCCCAGGGCGCAACCGAGCAGGCTAGTTCCATTGAAGAACTGACGGCTTCTCTGGAAGAAATTAGTTCCCAGACCAAACTCAATGCCCAAAATGCCAATGAGGCAAACCAGCTGGCCGAAGAAGCCAAGAAAAATGCTGCCCAGGGCAACAGCCAGATGAAAGAAATGCTCAGTGCAATGGATGAAATCAACAATTCTTCTAATAATATTTCCAAAATTATCAAAGTCATTGACGATATTGCCTTCCAAACCAATATCCTGGCCCTGAATGCCGCTGTCGAAGCTGCAAGGGCAGGACAGCATGGCAAAGGGTTCGCCGTTGTGGCAGAGGAAGTCAGAAACCTCGCTGCCCGTTCGGCCAATGCTGCCAAAGAAACAACGGATATGATCGAGGGTTCGATCAAGAATGTTGATAATGGCACCCGGATTGCCAGCGACACGGCGAAGGAATTAAACAATATCGTCGAAGGAATTTCGAAGGTAGCCAACCTGGTGAACAACATTGCAGTAGCTTCCAACGAACAGGCCATTGGCATCAACCAGGTCAACCAGGGTATTGCTCAGGTCGCGGAAGTCGTTCAGACCAACTCGGCAACTGCTGAAGAGAGTGCCGCTGCAAGTGAGGAACTGGCGAGCCAGTCCGAGCTGCTGAATGTTCAAGTTGCCAAATTCAAGCTGCGGAAAAACGGCCAGTACGCTTCGTTAAAAGGGATCGAAAATATGAGCCCGGATATTTTGAAAATGCTCGAGAATATGAACAGCAGCAGTCCGGCTCCCGCACTAAAGGAAAAGCCAAAAAAGAAAATTGTCCTGAGTGACGACGAATTCGGCAAGTACTAAGTAAAATGCAAGAGAAAAGAGGGCCTGATTCGGGGCCCTCTTTTCGAAAAAATGGTTGGAGAAGATGGTGGTCTGTTATGATAACGATAACGGAAAAAGAATTTGTGAAGTTTGCAGCGTATATCGAAGCCAATTATGGGATTCATCTGAAAAAAGAAAAGCAATCGCTGATTAACGGCAGGCTGCAGGGTGTCCTTATCGAGAACGGCTTTAAAAGTTTCTCGGAATATTACGATTTCATTACTTCACATAACGGTGGGGAGGCCATGACCACCTTTATTAATAAGATTACCACCAACCATACATTTTTTATGCGGGAAGCGGAGCATTTTACTTTCTTAAAAGAGAACGTTCTGCCTAGACTGGCGGCCCATTGTCGAGATAAGGATCTGCGGATCTGGAGCGCGGCGTGCTCCAGCGGTGAAGAACCGTATACCCTCGCGATGATCATTGATGAGTTTTTTGGCAAGGAAAAAGTCTGGTGGGATACGAAGATTCTCGCAACCGACATTTCCAGCAAAGCCTTAACGATTGCCAGAAATGGCGAATACGCCAATGATAAGATTGCGGCACTGCCAGCACTGTGGAGAACAAATTATTTTAGAAAGCTCGACAGGGAAAATGCGATTGTTGTAGAAAAAATTAAAAATGAAGTAATTTTCAGGAACTTTAATCTGATAGAAAAGGTATTTCCTTTTAAAAAGAAGTTCCATGTGATTTTCTGCCGGAATGTGATGATTTATTTTGACGGGCCGACCAAAGAACAGCTTGTCCAGAAATTCTATGACATGACGGAGTATGGCGGCTACCTGTTCATCGGACATTCCGAATCGCTTAACAAAGATACAACCCAATATAAATATGTCATGCCAGCCGTATACAGAAAAGAATAATATTTAGAAGTAGGTTGATATCATGGCCAAAAAAAAGATTAGGGTTTTAATTGTAGATGATTCCATTGTCTTCCGGGAGGTTCTGGCCAGAGGAATCGCCAGCGACCCGGAGATCGAAGTCGTGGGTATGGCCGCAGACCCGTTTGAAGCCAGGGATAAAATTCTGGAAGTTGAACCGGACGTCATGACTTGTGATGTCGAGATGCCCAAAATGAACGGCATTGAATTTATCCGCAAGCTGCTGCCGCAGTACCCGATCCCGGTGATTGTGATCAGCACGGTAAGCGATGCTGTCTTTGATGCGCTGAATGCAGGGGCTGTCGAGTTTGTCGGCAAGCCGGATATGAATGCCGCACAAAGAGTGGAAAATTTTCTAAATGAGTTAAAGATCAAGATCAAGGTGGCTTCAGTCGCACGGATATTTCCGTCGCTAAAGGATACGGCGGAAAAAATCGAAAACCAGCTTGTCGATCATTCCGAAAAGATCATTGCGATCGGGGCTTCCACTGGGGGAACAGAAGCTGTCTGCAGCATCCTGAAGCGGCTGCCTGCCAATATACCGGGGATCGTGGTTGTTCAGCACATTCCTCCTGTTTTTTCCCGGATGTTTGCCGAGCGGCTGAATAACCAGACCAAACTGAAGGTCAAGGAAGCCCGGACCGGAGATTACCTGGAACAGGGAATGGCCCTGGTTGCACCCGGCGACCAGCATGTCAAAATCAAAAAGATAGCGAATAGGTACAGGATCGAGTGTTTCACAGGAGAAAAGGTCAACGGCCATTGTCCTTCCGTCGATGTCTTATTTGAATCCGTGGCTAAGGAAGCAGGCAAAAATGCGCTGGGTGTTATTTTAACCGGTATGGGATATGACGGGGCTAAGGGACTCTTGCAGATGAGAAGAAAAGGGGCCAGAACGATCGGTCAGGACCGGGATTCCTGCGTGGTTTACGGTATGCCGAAAGTCGCTTATGATATCGGGGCCGTTGAAAGACAAACTTCTTTAATGAACATTCCCCAGTTGATTTGTACGATGTTGAAGTAAGGAATAAGGGCCAATGAATAAAAGCAAAAAAAGCTACAATGTCACAACAAATGAAATGGCGTTAGCTTTGGCATGTATTGGAGATGGTGTCGTGTATACGGATCATCTGGGAACCATTTTATACATCAATGATTCCACTGCCAAGCTTTCGGGCTGGCTTCCGGAAGAGGTTCAGGGCAAAACATTTGAAGAAGTCTTTCCGGTGATTAATAATGAAACCAAAGAAATAATGGATTCTCCGATCGAGCTGACCATTAGGAAAAAGAAAGCTCTGGGCTTAAAAAACCATTCGGCATTGATCAAAAAAGATGGCCAAATCATCTGTATTTCGGCAAGCAGTTCCCCAGTGATCGAACAAGACGGTGAAGTCAGAGGGGTCATCTTTGTTTTCAGGGACATCACTAGAATCAAAGAAATTGAAAACAACTATAAAAATGAAGCAGAAAATTTTAGGACGATCTTTTATTCGTCCCCGGTCAATATGGTCATTGTCGATGAGCAGACATACATCAGCCACGTAAACAATGCGGCGCTCAAATTGATGCATGTGCAAGAACAAGATGTACTTGGTAAAACATTCGGACAGGCTTTCAAATGTGCAGTCGGCTTTGAAGATCCCAGGGGCTGTGGCTACGCAGTGAAATGCAAACAGTGTGAGATTAAACGTGCCGGCTTGCGGGCACTAAAAAACAATGAATCTATCGAGGGGCTTGAGTTCTCCCAGACATTTATTCTTGGCGGCAAAACAAAACAATTATGGTTCCAAGTCAGCATCTCTCCGCTGATGGTAGACGGCAAAAGAAATATTGTAATAGCCTTAAATGATATCACTGAAGAAAAAGTACTGAAAACGTCGTTGGTAAAGTCCCACGATTTTCAGCTGAAACTGTTGGATTATTTTCCGGTTTCCATATGGCGTTCCGCAGAAAAAGAAATAACTTACGTGAACAAAAATCTGCTGGATTTTACGGGTATGAGTTTTGAAGAGTGTATGGGCAGTAAATGGTTATCAGCTTTACATCCAAAAGACAGAGCCGCTTATAAAAAAATTATAAAAAATGCACAAGCAAATCAGACATCTTTTGAATATGAGCTTCGCCTAAGACATTATGACGGGGAGTATCGATGGTGTCTCAGTTCCGGCGGCCCATACTATGACCTTGAAGGTGAGTATGCCGGACTAATCGGTATTATTCTGGACATCACCGACAGAAAAATTGCTGAAGACGCTTTAAAACGCTATCAACTGTTGTCGGAGAATGCCAGAGATATAATCCTGTTCGTTTCACAGGATGGGAAAATTCTCGAAGCCAACAAAGCAGCTTTGAAAGCTTATGGCTATGATCATCATGAGATTGTGCAAAAAACAGTTTTTGATTTTGCAGAAGATGTAACGTTTGCCAGAGAACAACTGAAGATTGCCGTGGAAAAAGGACTCTTTATCGAAACAAACACGAAACGGAAAGACGGAAGTATAGTTCCTGTTGAAGTGAGCGCACAGACCACGATGATCAATGGTCAACAGGTATTGTTGTGCGTGCTTAGAGAAATAACCGAACGTAAAAAAATTGAAAAACAGCTGCAGGACAGCGAAACACGTTATCGGAATTTATATAACAATGTTACGGATGCAATCTATATCGTTGAAATTATTGAGAATGACGATCGGATCGGGAAAATAATTGAAGTCAATGATATTACCTGTCAAAGACTTGGTTATACGAGAGAGGAACTCTTTCAGCTATATCTGCCGGATATCGTTAAATACGATACGAAAAATCAAATTGAACAATTGGAAAAGCTGATACAGCAGGGATTCGATACAGCCGAACATGTGCATGTCACTAAAGACGGAAGGGAGATCCCGGTTGAAGTCAGTGCACATCTGATAAATACTAACGGCAAAACATGCATATATTCCCTGGCGCGGGATATATCCGAGCGGAGAGCTTCGGAGCGGGCGCTAATCGAGAGTGAAGAAAAATTCCGAAGCGTCTTTGAAAATGCCAAAGATGCCATTTTCCTGGAGCAAGTCAATGAAAAAGGTGAAATCACGATTGTCGAAGTGAATGAAGTCGCCTGCAAAGGACTCGAATATACGCGGGATGAGCTGATCGGACATTCGCCAAAGATAATCTCTAGAATAGGCAAAGCGGAAGTGGATATATTAATGACTCAAGTTCGAAATTATCAAACCTATGTGTTTGAAGATATCCATATTTCCAAAAATGGCAGAGAAATTCCCGTTGAGATCAATATACGGCAATTTAAACTTAATCATATAGACTATCTCATTCTCATTGCACGGGATATTACGGAGAGAAAAAAGAATGAGGAAATATTTATCAAGGCCAAAGAAGAAGCTGAAGCTGCGAATCGGGCCAAAAGTGAATTTCTCGCCAACATGAGTCATGAGATCCGGACGCCGGTGAACGGCATTAACGGAATGATTGATTTAACGCTGGCCACGGACTTGAATCCTGAACAACGGGATAACCTCGAAACGGCCAAAATCTGTGCCAACTCCCTGTTGGCGTTAATCAGTGATATCCTCGATTTTTCCAAGATTGAGGCCAGGAAACTCGTTGTTGAAAACATCAATTTTGACATGCATGATCTGCTTGAGAAGAATTCGAAGGTGCATACGCTACGGGCCAGTAAAAAGGGGCTTCAATTAACGTATGATCTCGATCCTAGCATCCCGAAGTATCTGATCGGTGATCCGAATAGACTTAGGCAGGTCCTAAATAACCTGGTTGATAACGCGATAAAATTCACGGATACCGGTAAAATATTTGTCACTGTAAACGACGTTCTGAAGACAGATCAGGACATTGAACTGAAATTTGCTGTTCAGGATACCGGAATAGGTATTTCCGAAGAAGATCAGACCTTCCTGTTCAAAACATTTACCCAAGTCGATAGTTCTATTACCCGAAAATATGGCGGAACAGGCCTGGGGTTGGCAATTTCCAAGCAGCTAGTCGAGCTAATGGGTGGGACCATGCAGGTAAGCAGTCAAAAAGGAAGAGGAAGCACGTTCTATTTTACGATCAAATTTAAAATAGGAATAAAAAGCAAGACGGTACCGTTCCTTAGACCTGACATCAGCCCAATCATCCGGCCTTTGCATATTCTTCTTGCTGAAGATGATGAGGTAAGTCAAGTCTTTCTTCGCCGCATGCTGAAGGAAAGGGGCCATCAGGTCGATACTGCAGACAATGGTTTGGAGGTCCTGGATCTTTTTAAGAAAAAAAAATATGACCTGATCCTGATGGATATCCAGATGCCCGTGATGGATGGGATAGAAGCAACGAAGATTATCAGAGAATCTGAAGGCAGCCGAACCCATACACCAATTATTGCAGTATCTGCCTATGCGTTGCAGGGTGACGAACAAAGGTTTCTGGCGATGGGAATGGATAGTTATCTGGCAAAACCGATTGACATCAATGGTCTGATGGAAAAAATTAGTTTTGTGGGTCGAGACCGGCAAGAGTTTCCGGATAAGGTTGAGCTTGGGGACCATGGCGAAATTATTTTTACAAATAAATCTGGGAATAAAGACACTGAACATTATACTTCGGTAATGCAGGAAATCGAGCATTGCGTTAAAGAACTCGACGATCATTTTGAGAGCATGCAATATGAAGCCATAGAATCGATTGCCAATCGGCTGAAAAACCTGTGCAATCAGATCGAAGCAGATGAATTAAAATTCTGTGCTTTTAAAATCGAATTGGCGAGAAGAAAAAATAATATTGAGGATGAGATTGAGTACTTCAGCTTATTTAAAGAAGCGTATGATGTTTTTAAAAAGTCACTTAGCAATTAAGTTATAAGCTATTAGGCAATGAAGTACGAAATAACGACGTAATAGGAGGGATTGGGATGTTAAAGATACTCATAGCTGAAGATGATTTAGCCAGCAGAAAATATTTGTACAAATTATTATCAGAATATGGTGAGTGCGATCTGGTTGTTGACGGACTGGAAGCAATCGATGCTTATCTGATGTCGCTTAAGGAAGAGAGCCCTTATGAGCTGATCTGTCTTGATGTCATGATGCCGAAAGTTGATGGAGTCAGGGCGTTAAAGGCTATTCGTGATCTGGAAATACAAAAAGGGGTTCCACGTGAAAAACAAGCCAAGATCATCATGACGACCGTTCTGGCTGAATCGGATTTTGTGCAAAAGGCCTTTGAATATGGGTGTGACGCGTATGCATCCAAACCCATTGATTCCGTCAAATTTCTGGAAGTCATGGAAAAGCTAAAGCTTGTGAAGAATAAAAATTCTTAATAGGACGCCTGCGTTACCCTTTAATTTCGGCATGGTATTCCTGCAGGGACTTTAAGGTTATTCCAGATGCGCCATTCGCGTCATAGGCGGCAATGCCTTTGACGCTTGCCGCGGCAGCGGTCATCGTGGTGATATACGGGACCTTATACTTGATTGCCGCTTTGCGGATATAGGCATCTGCATGTTTGCTGCGTTTGCCGGACGGCGAATTGATCACCAGATGGATTTCCTTGTTGGTGATACTGTCCACGATGTTCGGACGGCCTTCATACAGCTTCTTGATTCTTTCGGCTTCGATTCCGTTCTGCAGCAGGAATTTGTGGGTCCCTTCTGTAGCCATGATCTTAAAGCCGGTCTGAGCAAAACTCCTGGCCACCTCGAGTGCGGCAGGCTTATCGTCGTCATTGACGCTGATCAGCACAGTACCTGATTCCGGCAGCGGGGACTTGGTTGCTTCCTGTGCTTTGTAGTAGGCTAGACCAAACGAATCGGCCAGGCCGAGTACTTCGCCGGTCGAACGCATTTCCGGTCCGAGTACAGGGTCAACTTCGGTAAACATATTAAACGGGAAAACTGCTTCCTTGACTCCGAAATAAGGTACTGTTTTGGAAGTCAAGTTTTTAACGGATGTTTCCTTACCGTCATTGACAGCCATCATAATTTCGGTCGCAATACGGGCCATGGAAATATTACAGACTTTGGACACGAGTGGTACGGTCCTTGAAGCTCTCGGATTTGCTTCCAAGACATAAACCTTGTCGTCGGCGATTGCATACTGCATGTTCATCAGCCCGATAACGTTCATCTCTTTGGCAATTTTTTTCGTGTATTCCACAATCGTTGCGAGGTGCTTTTCAGGGATGCTGATCGGCGGAATGACGCAGGCCGAGTCTCCAGAGTGGATACCGGCCAGCTCGATATGTTCCATGACGGTAGGTACAAAAGCATCCTTGCCGTCCGCGATCGCGTCGGCCTCCGCTTCGATCGCATTGCTCAGGAAACGGTCGATTAGAATCGGCCGGTCGGGCGTCACGCCTACCGCAGCTGCCATGTAACGGCTTAGCATCTCTGCGTCGTGAACAACTTCCATACCACGTCCACCCAGAACAAACGAAGGACGGACCATCAGAGGATAACCAATCCGGTCAGCGATAACAAGCGCCTCTTCCAGGTTGACGGCCATTCCGGATTCCGGCATCGGAATATCCAGCTTTTCCATCATCTTACGGAACAAATCGCGGTCTTCAGCCAGCGCGATGGTTTCCGGGGTTGTGCCGAGAATCTTGACACCGGCTTTTTTGAGCTCATCTGCAATGTTCAGTGGGGTCTGGCCGCCAAACTGCACGATTACGCCAAGTGGTTTTTCTTTTTCGTAGATGCTCAGGACATCTTCAACGGTAAGTGGTTCAAAATATAGTTTATCGGAGGTATCGTAGTCCGTAGAAACCGTTTCGGGATTGCAGTTTACGATGACAGTCTCATAGCCAAGATCACGCAGCGCAAAGGCGGTATGCACGCAGCAGTAGTCAAACTCTATGCCCTGACCGATGCGGTTCGGTCCGCCACCGAGGATCATTACCTTTGGCTGGTTGCTGCTTGTGGTCTTGTCGGGAGCATTATAGGTAGAGAAATAATAGTAGGCATCTTCAACGCCACTTACTGGGACAGCTTCCCAGCCTTCCACTACCCCCAGAGCAACTCTCTGTTTACGAATTTCCGCTTCACTTAAGTTTAAGAGCATTGCAAGGTAACGGTCTGCAAAGCCGTCCTTTTTGGCCTGAGTCAGCAGTTCATCCGGCAGCTTTTGGCCGCTGTATTTTAAGATCTCTTCTTCCAGCATTACAAGTTCTTTCATTTGCTGCAGGAAGTAAGGCTTGATATAGGTCAAAGCGTACAGATCATGGATATCTGCGCCTTTGCGCAGCGCTTCGTAAAGGATAAACTGACGCTCGCTGGTCGGTTCGGCCAGCATGGCCATCAGTTCTTCCAGAGACCGCTGATGGAAATCTTTCGCAAAGCCCAGGCCGTAACGGTTGATCTCGAGAGAGCGAATGGATTTTTGCAGCGCTTCTTTGTAGTTTTTCCCGATACTCATGACTTCACCGACGGCGCGCATCTGAGTTCCAAGCTTGTCCACTGAACCCGGGAATTTTTCGAAGGCCCAGCGCGCATACTTGATAACAACGTAGTCGCCTGAAGGTGTGTATTTGTCCAGAGAGCCGTCTCTCCAGTACGGGATTTCGTCCAGGGTCAGCCCTGCCGCCAGCATGGAAGAGATCAGCGCAATCGGCAAACCTGTTGCTTTGGAGGCCAATGCTGAGGATCGGGAAGTACGCGGGTTGATCTCAATGATGACAACCCTACCGGTCTTCGGATCATGCGCAAACTGCACATTGGTGCCGCCAATGACTTCAATGGCTTCGACGACAGAATAAGAATATTTTTGCAGGCGCTCCTGAAGCTCGGGACTGATCGTCAGCATTGGGGCCGAACAAAAGGAATCGCCGGTGTGGACACCAATTGCATCAATATTTTCAATAAAACATACGGTGATCATCTGGTTTTTGGCATCACGGATGACTTCAAGCTCGAGTTCTTCCCAGCCAAGTACGGATTCTTCCACCAGGATCTGACCGACCAGGCTTGCGGCAATACCGCGGCTCGCAATCACGTTCAGTTCTTCAGCATTGTAAACCAGACCACCGCCGGTTCCGCCCATGGTGTAAGCCGGGCGGATAACCACCGGATACCCTAGTTCCTGGGCAATCGCTTCAGCCTCTTCTACGCTGTAGGCTGCTTTACTGAGGGGCATTTCAATACCGAGCCTGTTCATGGTTTCTTTGAAAGCAATTCGGTCTTCACCACGTTCAATCGCATCCAGCTGAACACCAATGACTTTGACGTTATACTTCGTAAGAACGCCTGCCTGATGCAGCTCGGAGGAAAGGTTCAAGGCCGACTGACCGCCCAAATTTGGCAGCAGGGCATCGGGACGTTCCTTGGCGATGATTTTCGTCAGACTTTCAAGGTTTAATGGTTCGATATAGGTGACATCAGCAATTCCGGGGTCTGTCATGATGGTGGCAGGATTGGAATTGACCAGTACGATCTTGTAGCCCAGTTTGCGAAGCGCTTTACAGGCCTGGGTCCCCGAATAGTCAAACTCGCAGGCTTGTCCAATCACAATGGGACCTGACCCAATAATCAGGATACTATTAATATCGGTCCTTTTTGGCATGTTGTATTTCCTTTCTTTATAAAAAATAAAGCTGAAATCCTCATAGCCATTTTATCAAAAAAAAGAGAATAAGATGATTCTTTTTATAAAGAATTATGTATTCTATATACATAATAATTATTAATCACCAGGATCTGGCAACCGGTTAAACGTCAACGCAGTATTTGATCTTAGGACGAAAGTACTATCCTAAGGTCATTTTTTTATGAAAATCAAGTATTTCTACAATTTTCGCAGGAAGTAAATGGTATAATTACTTTTACTCATTAAGATTTTGAGCCAAATACGAAGGGAGGAGATACATATAAATTTTTAGTCAATTTCAACATGAAGATCTGTCTTAACAAAATTGACATTAATAAAAAAGTTATAGCTTCACGGCAGTAAAACCATTAATATTTCCTTTCATGGTCTTCTTTTACATCAGGAGGAGGAAATTATTATGAAGATAAGAGTTTGGATCATTGACTGCATGGGGGAAAAAGCCAGACTCTGCCTGTCTGAGGATGACAATACACCGGAAATATTAGCAGGACCAAAAGTCTTTGAAAATAAAAAAATGCTTGTTGAAGCAATCATCTATACAAAAAAGGAAGCAAGAAAATACTTATCTAGAAATAAGCCGATGGATCAATAGTAAACGGCTTATTTCCCAAGCAAAAGACTTCGTTTCAAATTAAATGAAACGAAGTCTTTTGCTTTTTCATTCTTCTTTTGCTTTTTTAAAAAATATCTTTGATAACTTTGAACACAACACCAACAATTTCAACATGATCAGGTTCTAACGCTCGGTAGGCAGGGTTGGCCGGTTCCAGCGTAATTCTATCATCAACCTTGTAGAACCTTTTGCAGGTTACTTCTTCCCCGTTGATCCTAGCTATCACTGTCTGTCCGTTTTGGGCGGTTTGCTGTTTTCTTACCAGCACGAGGTCGCCGTTATTGATTTCTAAATCAATCATAGAATCGCCTCTAATCTTCAGGGCAAAGACCAATTCATCTTCACGGACAAACGAACGGGGAACAGGCAAATAATCTTCAATGTCTTCAAAAGGAATGGCTGGGGTTCCGGCGGGGACTCGGCCGACAATTGGAACCATAGCAAGATCAGGAATAGTATGTCCGTTATTAAAATTTGGCAGTTCGTTCATCGCAGGGTTATTACCCAGCAGGCTATCCAGAGAGACCCCAAAGAAATCAGAAATTTTTTGCAGAAATTTATAATCCGGTTCTCTTAAACCAAGTTCATACAAAGACAAAGCTGAACGCGACACTTCCAGGTGTAAGGCCAACTGGTTCTGCGTAATTTTCTTCGTCCCACGCAAATATTTTAAAGTTTCACCAAAATCCACATCATCACCTCTAAGAAAATATTCTACTCTACAATGAGTAGCAATTCAATAGGACAAAATGTAAATAACAACATAAAATTCCAAAAATATAAGTTGACTGCTACAAAATGTAGCAATATAATTAATATACGCTTTGAATTGGAACGTAAGAACATTTGGTTCCGGACAAAAAAGGGGTGTGAAGTTTTGCGGAAATCACAGATAACAGACACAGAGGATATGCTGAAAAATTACTATCGAAGCTTGAATGAATTGTGGGTGAAAAAGGGGATTATTAAAAACCTTAGAAAAAATGCTGAGGAGATCAGAAATATTTTGCTGGATGTCAATGAACTGGTACCCTCTAAAGGGATCGTTGCACGATATATGGCTGTTTCAGGCGGTTGTATGTACGTTTGCGATAGGACTGCGCAAAACTATTATGAATTTACTTCATCCGTAGAAAAATTTGAGAAGAGATTAGCTGCGTTGCTGCACCGCAGTGCCAAACTGAAGATTCAGATCATCTATCTTGAATCAGCCATTGAAGGGATTACTTATGTCTTAAGTTTACTTGACCCTGTTGACCGGACAATATGTGAGAAGTGTTACGGTCTTAAGGAGCACAGCAATCTTCAAATTGCCAAAGAACTTCGAATGGACGAAAAAACAATTCGGTGCAGAAGGAAAAAAATTAATCAGAAGCTCAGTCTTTACCTGCAGGACCGTTTGTGTGTGAATCAATAATCAGACGATGCAAAGAGATTTCCGAACTTTTTCCTGGCTTTTGCCGAATTAATCCTTGAAAATAACGTATGCTTGTTACAGTGGAAGTATTCTCCATAAAGAACATACACGAACAACTGGAGAGGAGAGTGAACATGAACGACACCGCTATGAAAGGTATGGAAGCCGCCTTGCAAAGCTATTACCGGAAATTAGATGAACTGCAGGTCAAGAAAAGAGCTTTGGAAGCAGTGGAAAAGAATGCCGAAGATATCAGAAGAATATTATTGGATGTAAATCAGCTTATTCCTTCCAAAGGAACAGTTTCGAGCTATCGTCCCGTCCTGGGAGGAGGAAACGGCCTGATCTGTGATCCAACTGCGCAAGCTTATGCGGAATTTACACGCTCCATGGAAAAATCGCAAAGGGAGCTTGTGATTTTGCTTGAAAAAAAGATTAGGCTAAAAATGGAGATCATGCATCTGGAATCTTCCATTGAGGGGATTGGTTTTGCGCTAAACTTGCTGGATCCCGTGGAACGAATGATTTGTGAACAGTATTATGGTTTAAAAAGAAAAAGTAATTTGCAAATCGGACTGGCATTGAATATGGACGAAAAGACCATAAGATATCGCCGGAAAAACATTAACCAGAAACTTAGGGATTATTTGAAAGTAAAACACCTTGTTAAGTCCGGCTAATCGCACAAGAATGAGACAAGCCACATATTAATGTATAAGACCTGATACTTTATGAATATTTATCTAATGAAGGACAGGTCTTATTTTCTTTGGTCTATCGGAAAGGTGGGAAAGCGGATGATGCCTTTAAAATCAGCAAGCGTATCTTACCCCTATGGTGTCAGAAACAGTGTATATGGTAAAGGTTATCACCAGGGAATTGATCTGATTTCAGAAAATAAAGTGATATATGCTGTTGTTGCAGGCACTGTCATTAAGGCAGCCTATGCCGGTGGTCAGGGTGCAGATCCGACAGGGTGGGGAAATTACGTTATCCTGAGAACCAGGAATGGCAATTACGATCTGATCCATGCCCATCTTGCCTCCATGAAGGTGACCCGCGGACAGACACTCAATGAAGGAACCATTCTCGGTATGATGGGCAGAACCGGAAACACCACCGGCCCTCATCTTCATTTTGAGGTCAGGAGAGCGCCGTGGACAAACAATCATGAAATTGATCCAGCTGTGTTTCTAGGGATGGAGAATGAAGAAGGGCCTGTAAAAAGTCTTTCTGCGAATTCAAGTGAGGAGGGAAAAAAGATGGTTCAAAATATCATTTTATGTAATCCGGGTCCGGATGAGAGAGCAGCAGCTTATCTGGCAGATTATCTGAAGGCACCGGTATGTTACCTTGCGAATGTGACAAAAGAGTTTATTGACTGTGCAGAAAAAGTTTATGTGATCGGCAACAATTATCAGGTAGTAGCAAAATCAATCAATATCATCGGCATGGATCGCTACGATACCTGCCAAAAAGTGCTTGATCTATGTAAAGGAAAGTAAGGAGGAAGTTATGGATACGATTACGTTGCCCCAGACTTTTTTTACCCTGCAGGATCTTTCATCACTCGGTGGTACAGTAATTGCTGTCTACGTCATTGTATCTTTCCTGAAAGATTACCTGAAAATATTGGGAAAGAGAATTTCCAAAGACGGGTCAGGGGACTGGATCGTGCGTCCGTCCTCTGTCCTGATTTCCTTCCTGATTATTATTTGGACACTGGTCATTCGGGAAGAAGTTAGTGCTGAAAACATTGGACTGGCCGTCATTAATGCTTTTCTTGTTGCGTTGATCGCCGGAGCCGCGCATGACTATATTGTGGCTCCAACGAAGGAGAAAGCTGTTTTGCAGGCCATGGATAAAGAGAATTTGAGAAATAATCTCGAAAACCAAGGATCATCTGAGGCAAAAAACATATCTAATTCAAATAACATATCTGGATAATAAGGTTTTTAACGGATAAAGTTTTCCGAACTTTTTCCGGTTATTTGCCGATTTTGAAGCAAGATTTCGGGTATGCTGAGTACAGTGAGAATCACACCAAACATAGTTTGGTAACTTAATTGGAACGTCCTTGTAAGGGCGTTTTTATTTTAAGTATTAAAACGGAGTGCTGGAAACGGCGGGTACGATGCAATCCAGAAGGCAGGGAGGGGCCGGGGTGCATAAAATATAGATTTGGTGGAAAGGAGGTAAGAACAAAAAAATGCAAGCAATCATTGATGCGGTCAGCAGTCTGGTCCAGACCGCTTATCCGGATTATGACATCTATCTGGAAGAGATACAGGAAGGCTTTAGCAGACCTTCTTTTTCTGTGGTCTTTATTCAGGAAACACAGACAGATAAGAACCAGCGTTTTTATGCCCGAAACATTATTTTATATGTCATTTTTAATGCGGCGTTGAATGCCAATAACAACCCTGACAAAGCGATGCAGTATACAGTCTACGAAAACATCCGGGAGTTATTCAGCAGCGGTTTCTTCAGTGTCGGGGATAGGAAAATCAAGATCCGGCAAATCACCGGAGGACCGAAAGGAAAAGAAATTTATCTTGGATTTAACCTTGATACCACCGAAAGCAGACCGGAGCCTTCCGGACAGGCTGAGCTAGCCGGAAGTATGCAAATTCAGTTTGATATGTAAACACGTTTTTGAGAGGGTATAAACGTTTTTAATTGTAACCTGTTTTAATTAAAGTAGTCAGATTAATGAAATTGGAAATAAAAAGGAGGCAAAAAATATGCCATTACCCAAAATCAACATTTTGTTTCAGGAGGCTGCAAACACAGCCATCCTCCGAGGAGAGCGCGGAATTGTGGCGCTAATCCTGAAAGATAGTGTCCACAACGGAGCCAATGTCTACGAAACGAGCAGTGATATTCCCGCAGATCTCAGCACCGCGAACAAGGAACAGCTCCAGCTGGCCTTTACCGGCGGGGTGAATCCACCGCTGAAGCTGTTGGTCTATATCCTACCAACCACAGCCGAGAATTACACGGATGCCCAGACCTATTTGGAAGGGTCGCAATGGAACTATCTAACAGTCCCTGGGATCAGCTCGGTTGATGCCGCTTCAATGGCAACCTGGCTCAAAGGCTTAAGGGACACGCAGAACCTCAGAGTTAAAGCCGTTCTGCCGAATGCGGCTGCCGACCACGAAGGAATTATCAATTTTGCCACAGATAGTATCGTGATCGGCGGATCCACATACAGCGCGGCAAATTACTGCTCCAGGATTGCTGGGATTTTGGCAGGAAATCCGCTTTCAATCAGTTCGACGTTCCAGGTCTTGTCCGAAGTTGACGATGTTCCGCATTTAACAAACAGTCAGTTTGACACGGCGATCGATGCCGGGAAACTGGTGCTGATGAATGATGGAGAAAAGGTGAAGATTGCGCGCGCTGTCAACAGTCTGACTACGACGACTGCGGATAAAGGTGCAGCCTTTAAGAAGATTAAGCTTGTGGATATCATGGATATGATCTATGCCGATATTAAGAAGACCACGAATGATGCGTATATTGGGAAACTGCCTAATACCTATGACAATAAATGCCTGCTGATTACCGCGATCCGGGCCTACTACGAATCTCTGGAAAATCAGCAACTGTTGGACCGTGGAAAAAATTCTGTCGATATCGACATTACTGCCCAGAAAACTTATCTGCAGTCCGCCGGGGTAGATACCAGTACGATGACAGATCAGCAAATCAAAGAGGCCAATACCGGAGACAAGATCTTCCTTTCCGGACCGATCAAAATCGTGGATGCGATCGAAGACTTTGAACTGAAAATCAGCATCTAGTAGATAGATATTTATTTATAAATAAGAAAAGGGGAGAAAAATTATGGCACTGAGTCCCGATAGAATTATGAACGGAACCCATGGCGAAATTTGGCTGGATGATGAAAAGGTGGCTGAATGCAGCGGCCTTCAGGCCAAGATTAATCTGATGAAAAGTGATGTTCAGATCTGTGGCCGAATGGCAAAAGGATATAAGGTCACCGGATGGGAAGGCAAAGGAAGCCTGAAGCTTCATAAGGTTTCCAGCCGGATGATCAATAAGATCGCGCAGGACATCAAAAATGGCAAGGGAACCACCTGCACGATTGTTTCCAAGCTGGCCGATCCCGATGCCTATGGTTCGGAACGTATTGTCCTAAAGAACGTGATGTTTGACGAAGTGTCCCTGGCTGACTGGGAAGCAGGAAAAAACGGTGAGGAAACGATCCCGTTTACCTTCAGCGATTTTGATTTGCTGGATGTGATTGATCCTGCGCTGGTTCAAGCGTAGAAAAATTTTGTTAGTTTTTTCAACAGTGATACATTTGTTTTTTTTGGGTAGTCACCGTAATGGATGGCCGCTTTCGGTCGTTGTGTCATCCTTGACACAAAATCCCGCGCTTCGCATCGTGCTCCGCTTGACGCTGGCCATCCATTACGGAGACTCAATCAGAGGTCAGTGCAAGCTGTACTTTGAAATTCCGGCTAGAAAAGATTTGCATGCTCAGCTACCGCGCCAACGCTGGGCAAGGCTTATCTTGGGTGTCGGAAAGTAAAATAGATATGAAAGGAATTAAAAAAAATGAATACATTGGAACTGCTGTTAAAAGCAGATACAGATCAATTCAAGCTTCCAATTCGGAAAGTTGAAATACCAAGACTCTCCGCCTTGTTTGGCGGTCAGGCGGTATTTACCTGTCAAGCGTTATCGCCGTCTAAATATAATGAAATCCAGGAAGCCGCTGCTGACTTTACCAATAGCCAGATTCAGGGGATCGACATGGGAGAAGTCCAGATGGCCACGGTACTGGCAGGTGTGATTGAGCCGAATTTAAAAGATAAGGAGCTTATGGCCCATTTTAAAGTTCCCACACCGGCTGAGCTAGTAAAAAAACTGCTGCTTCCGGGTGAGATTGTAATGATTTTCAATGTTATTTCCGAAATTAGCGGCTTCGGAGACGACGTGATTAAAGAAATAAAAAACTAATCAGCACGGATGGCTGGGCAGAAATGCTGTACTACTATTGGGTAACCAAAGGCATCCGTCCATCCGTGCTTGCCTCGCTGCCGTATGGAGAAAAGCTTGTAATCAGGGCGTTTTATGAGAAGGAGATTCGGGAATTAAAAGTTGAACAATAAATAATACCTTGGATTATCGAGGTTTATGCCAGAAAACGAGTACTCTTGATGCTAAAGTTTATTTATTGTTAAAAATATTATTAAATGCTTTATAAGAACAATTGAAAGCTAGGTGATTATTTTGCAAGATACAACTTTAAGGGGGAATTTTTTACAGGAATTAAGCAAAGGTCAGAAATATCGCAGTAACCTAATAAATTCTAATCCATATTTTAATCGCTATGCGTTATACAATAATATTGAAAACCAAAAAAATAAATCTCCTTCTCAAAAAAAACAATCTAAACCGACGCATCTAGGCAGCTTTATCATTGATAATATACAAAGAATGTATTCTATTTTTGACGATTGGCTTTCTGAAACCGCTTTAAAAGAACTGAAAAAATCCCAGAAATTTTTTGTGAAAGGTCATACTAAACCGTTAACTATTCTTCCACAAATAATGTATGAGATAGCTACGGCAAAAAAGGAAAAAGGCACACTTGGATTTAAGGACAAACTTGAAATTTTCGGAAAGGTTGGATTGAGCTCCATATTTGAAGGGATTTTTTCAAGTTTAGTAAAACAAATGATAAAACAAATTCCCAAAATATTAGTGGGGAGACTGGGAACGCTAGGTGCTTCCCTTGGGTTTGCAGGGTTATTAGGCAGCCTTGCAGTGAATCCCTTAGCGCTAGCGGTTATATCAGTTGTTGTCGGATCAATTGCTGCAACAATAATAGATAATTTGCTACAAAAACTATTTAATTCAACAGGGATAGGAGTTGTTGGTCAAGGGAAAAAAAATAATACGAAACAATTTGCCATCGGCATCCCCCGCGTCCCTTATGATAACTATCCTGCCCTCCTGCATGAAGGCGAATCTGTTCTGACCAAAAGAGAAACCAACAATATACGCTCAGGTTTTGGTTCGGTCAGCATCGCTAAACTTTCGGACACGATCATTGTTCGTGAACAGGCCGATATCGACAGGGTCGCTAATGCCCTTGTCGGTAAAATTAAGATGGCAGCTGTAAATATGGCTTAGCAGTAGGGAGGTAAATCACATTGGAATTTTGGCTCAAGAACTACAATAATACAGAGACACTGCAGCTTCCGATCCCGCCGTCCTCCTTTGATATTACTCAGGGCAATCTGAATACAACAGTTAACATACAGGATGCAGGGGAAATCAACCTGATCGGCAAAGAAAAGCTGGCGACAATCACCTTGAACTCTTTCTTTCCCAAGGAAGAGTATTATTTTTGCCAGTATAGCGGATTCCCGTCTCCTTATGACTGTGTTGGTCGCATTGAAAGCTGGAGGAAGTCTGGGAAACCGGTCAGACTGATCATTACATCAACGGACATCAATATTTCGGCGTCCATTGAGAGATTTCAATACGGCGAAAAGGGAGAAGGTACCGGAGATGTTTATTTCATACTTGAACTGAAGGAATATCGGCAAATCACTGCGCAGACGGAATCAACAACATCTTCGACAAGTCCATCGCAATCCCAAAACTCCAGATCATCCGACAGAAATGTGCCCCCATCCTACATCGTAAAATCAGGAGATACTTTGTGGGCTATTGCTAAAAGGTTCTATGGCGATGGAGCAAAGTATCCAACTCTGGCAGCGAAGAACAACATCAAGAATCCAAATCTGATCTATGCCGGGCAGGTGCTGAAGCTATGAAAATCTATTTGATTGAACCCAGCCAAAGGACCGACATCACCCAGCTAATCAAAAAAATTGTCTGGAGCGGAGATGAAAAACAAGCAGCCCGAAAGATGGAACTTGAAGTGACCGCCTCAACGGATGAAAACATCCCGAAAATAAGCTTAAGCCCGGGCAACATGCTCAAACTGTTGGATGATAACGGAGTTGAGCTGTTTGCAGGGGTTATTTTTTACCAGGAAAGATCCAGGTCAAACCATATGATCCGCGTGACGGCCTATGACAGCTTAATTTACTTACTTAAATCTAAAGCAACCTATAACTTTAAGAAGACTACGGCTGAATCGATTGCAGCCAGGATCGCCAGTGATTTTGTTCTTTCAGTCGGGGAACTCAAGAAAACCGGTATCATCCAAAACCTGCTTGTCAATGCGCAAAGTCCGTATGAGATTATTACAGCGGCTTATACAGCAGCGGGCAAGCAAAACGGCAAAAGATACAACGTCCAAATGCAGAATGGAAAGTTGTTTGTACTCGAAAAAGGGACGATTACAGCGATTACAGCATCTCTAGTTATTGGGTCGAATCTGAATATTACGGATGCCACTTATTCTGAAAGTATTGAAAATATGATCAACCGGGTCATGATCTATAACGATAATGGAGACAGTCTGGGTAAAGTCGAGAGCCAAGAATGGATGAAGAAATACGGTGTTCTTCAGGAAATTTATCAAAAGGAAGCCGGCAGCGATCCAAAAACTGTAGCGAAAAGCATGCTGAAAGGATTGGAACGGAACGGAAATATTTCCGTCCTGGGGAACAGTGAATGTCTTACCGGTAAATCAGTAAAGATTCTAGAACCGTTTACAGGACTCAAGGGGTTGTTTGAAATCGCGACGGATGCCCATACCTGGCAGGATGGCAGCTATATGATGGACCTCGGGCTGAAATTCAGCAATATCGAATAAGCAAACAGGAGGATCAACATGGAACCAAAAAACCCCTATTCAGAACTGGTAATGCTTATACAGGATCAGGGATCAAAGTATAATCCACCCTATATCTGTATCGGCCAGGTGACAAATCCACCGCCGAAGCTCCGGATTAAAATGGGGGACCTGCAGCTGGATTCAGAAAACTTGCTAATGTCCGATGTCCTTCTTGATCATGACCGTCAGGCTATCCTAACCACAACCGAAGGTTACGGCGAAACGACGGAGGGCGTACTTCAGATTGAGAGTTGTCTGCAAAAAGGTGCTCTGGTCGCTTTACTTCCTTTAGAAAGAGAGCAAACCTATATCGTCTTAAGCAAGGTGGTGAGCCCAAATGGGTGAATCAATTTTCCCATTTATTCTGGAAACAGTTACAAAGGAAAATTCCACAGCAAGCAATCAAACAACCATACAGAGGGAGTACGCCTGGGATTTCGACCGCGACTGTTTTCAATTGGTCGACGGAAAGCTAAGCACCGTAACCGGGCAGGATGCAGTGAAAATCTGGGCGATGAAAGCCTTGCGGGTACCAAGATGTAGATATCTGGCGTACTCCTGGGATTACGGTCACGAACTGGAAAACCTTTTTGGCCAAAGTCTGAGTAAAGAGGCGACCCTGAGTGAAGCAAAACGGTACATCTCTGAGGCTTTACTTGTCAATCCAAACATTACAGAAGTAAAAAATCTTAATGTTAATTTGGAGAATGCAACATTAAAAGTTACATGTGCACTCGTAACAGATTATGGAGAGGTGAATGTCGTTGTTTGAAGCACAAACTTATGAGGAAATCCTGCAAAGGCTAAAAAGCAAAGTACCTTCCGAGATAGATACTACGGAAGGCAGTTTTATTCATGATGCTTTGTCCCCTGCAGCGTTGGAAATCGCCCAGCTGTATACCAGTCTGGATTTAGTTTTGACTCTGGCTTTTGCACAGACGACCAGCGGCCAATATCTCGATTACAGGGCTGGAGAACATGGGCTGACCAGAAAGGCTGCTGTAAAGGCAGCCGGAATCGTCAAAGTCACAGGGAATCCGGGTGTAGCAATCGGCCAGGGAACAATCTTTTTGACCGACGGTGGAATTGGATTTGAATCGACCAAGGCAGCAGTTATCCAGGACAATGGGTCAGTCGATATTTCTGTTCAGGCAGCGGAGGAGGGAATCACAGGCAATGTTCCTGCAGGGGCAGTCAAAACATTGCAGGTTGCTCTTCAGGGGGTCACGGAAATCACGAATGAAAGCGCGATAACCGGAGGGACAGATCAGGAAAGCGATGAAGACCTTCTTTCCAGGCTGTTGCTGAAAGTACGGAATCCGGCGACGAGCGGCAATGCAGCACATTACCTGCAATGGGCCGGAGAGGTAAGCGGAGTCGGCGATGCCAAGGTTTTTCCATTGTGGGATGGAGCCGGGACCGTCAAGGTAGTTATCGTGGATTCGGAGAAAATACCGGCTGAAGCAGAGATAGTGGTAGCCGCAGCGGCGTATATTGAGTCAATGAGACCAGTCGGGGCCGAGGTGACGGTTGAATCAGCTGCCGGAGTCGATATCAATGTGGCGGCGACTGTCACCCTCGCAGAAAACTATACGCTCGGACAAGTGACAGATTCTTTTCGGGCACTATTGACGGATCACCTGAAAGATATCGCTTTTAAACAGGATTATGTTAGTTTTGCCAGGATCGGCAGTACACTGCTCGAGACCCCCGGGATATTGGACCATACCGGACTTATGGTTAACGGAGGAACAGCGAATATTGCGATCGGTATTACCTTTGATAACTGCCAAGTCGCAGTAGCTGGGACGGTGACGCTGGCATGAGTGACCGGATAACCATCGTCAAATCCTATCTTCCTAACTGGCTAACGGAGAAGGAGCCGATCAAATCGGTATTGGAATCCTTTGGACGGGATACCGGCCTGGCGGAAGACGCTGTCAAGGATGTCCTTTCCCAATGTTTTGTTGATACGGCGACCTGGGGCATCAAATACTGGGAAGAGTATCTTGGAATTTCTGTAAATGAAAGCAAACCGTTAAGCTACAGGCAGAGTGTTGTTAAAGCCAAACTTAGGGGTGCCGGTACGACCACAGCTGCGTTAATCGAAGCAACGGCCGAAAGCTATCAAAATGGGAATGTCGATGTCCTGGACCTCCCAGGGCAGAACAAAGTGCAGATCAAGTTTGCCGGTATTTACGGTATTCCCCCAAATATGTCCGATTTTCAGCCAGCGATTAATCGGGCCATTCCAGCGCACCTCATGGTCGAGTATCTGTATACGTATCTGACCTGGTTAGCGTTGAATGGGGCAGGGCTAAGCTGGGCTGAGCTGGATGCAGCCCAATTCACCTGGGCGAAATTTGAAACCTGGAATCCGGAGCAGGAACCAATCTGAAATGAACAATAAAGGACAAAGGAGCGAAGAAGAATGCCGGAATATACGACTCAATTTAACTTACCGAAATCATTGGCCAATGAAAACGTCAGTTTGGCCGCACATAATAGTTTGGTGGAGGCAATTGATACCAATATTGGGAATGCGTTAGCGGAGCATAAGGCGGATTATGTATACCAAACAGCAGGAGGAACGGCTACAGCAATTACTCTTACAAACGTAATTTTGGAAGATGGACACCCCAAAACATTTATTGCTTCAGCAAATAATAATGGAGCTGCCACAACCATAAACAACAAACCGTTATACAAGCCTAACACTACAGATACACCAAGCCTTGTCACTGGCAAGGCTTATACCATTTGGTACGATGAAATCGGTGACTGTTTTTTTATCAAAGCTAGTGGTGAGGGAACTGCCGTTGTCAGTCACGTACTAGCCGGAGATACATTTACAAATGACAACGGAACTTATACAGGAACTATGCCCAACAGAGCTGGAGAAACAGCCGCACTTTCTAGTGCTGTTTCTGGAACAACCTTAAAATTGCTTGCTTCAGAAGGGTACAGGGATGGTGTGGATGACAAGGTAACAATAACGGATGCTGATTTTGTGGCGGCAAACATTAAGGCAGGTGTATCTATATTTGGTGTAACAGGAATGCTTCCAGAACCGCTTGGTAGTATTATTGGTAGTTATGAGGTTACAGACAATACGATTGAGACTGGTGATTTGGTCAAATTTATCAATGAAAAAGCGTCTCCCGTTAGCGCAACTTATCAAGTATCAAACACTGTAGTTAATTCAGCATATTCACAGGCAATAAGCGCAGTTTTAATTGACGATTATAAAATACTTGTGTCCTATGTTGAACAATTAAGCAGCTACACTATGAAAGTTGTTGTTTTAACAATAACGGGTTTAACTGTAACTGTAGGCACTCCGGTGACAACAAGCGTCGCTTATTGCCTCGGTACATCACTAGCAAAACTGGATACAAATAAAGCTGTTCTCTTGTATTTTACACAACCAAATAATTATTATGTATATGCAAGAGTAATAACGGTTTCAGGTACAACGCCTACACTTAATACCGCGTTAAACTTGTATACAGATGGCACATACATGGCAAGTAGTTTAAGTCTTAGATTAATAGACACAAACAAGTTAATTTGCAGCTGGGCATATAATACAACCGTTGCAACGTGTACATTGAGTTGTACCGATACAACATTGACAAATGGAACAATCTTTAATTCTGCGACAGACGGTTATCAAGGTGGCACAACGCTTAGTATATTATCAACAACAAAAGCCTTGTTAATATATGAATCGTTTGTGTCAACAACTTACTATATACGAGCAAAAGTTTTAACGGTATCTGATACAAGTATATCAGGAGGAACGGCAGTTAATATTGACACTCACACCGCCAGTTTTAATATACTTGATCGTGGCTCACTTCCTTTAGATTCTAGTCGCGTTATATTTGCTTATAAAGATGTTAGCAATAGTAATTACGGTACAGCGGTTATTTTAAGTATTTCTGATACGAATATTATAGTTAATACATCTGTTGTTTTTGAAAGTAGCATGACAGTTCAAGACCTTGCTATTGCATTATTTGATACTAACGTTGTTAGGGTAACTTATGGTTATACAAGTAAAACAATTTTGTTTATTATAAATAATGTGACAATTAGTGTCGGAACTGCAAGCACATACACAACAAATAGTACATCTATGGAAATCCTTATTAAAATGCAAAGTGCAAAATATTTTGTTGTTATTAGAAATGACAGTAGTAATAACGGTTATTTGACAGTTTCCGATATAACTTTCATTAAAAAGGGTGAGGGTGTTGCTGTAAATGGCGGTACGATTGGACAGACAATTACATGTTACGATTGGAGGTAATTAAATATGATTTTGGTCGAAAATGAAATAGTTATATCCATTATGGATTCTTATGAACAGAAAGAGAATGGTAAATTGATCAATGGCTGCATCTATCCAATGGGTGAGGTTTTTGACGTCGAAGCACCTTCTGAAGTCGCTCCCCAAAAATACTGTTACAGCAAATCACGGGGATTTTATCTCAGCCAGAATTATGTCGAACGTAAAACTCCAGAGCAAGAACTTATTGATTTAAAGAAGAATCTTGGAGAAATGCCGCCAATTACTCCCCCAGTAACATTTGTTGACTATCAGGAAAATAAGCTCTATGAGCTTTCAAAAGCGTGCAAAGAAGCAATCTACGCGGGTATTGATGTTACAACTTCGCAGGGAGTTGAACACTTTTCTTTGAAGGAAGAAGATCAGATGAACCTTTCTGCTATCGGTATCGAGCTGGCAGGCGGAGCTACAGGCTTCCCTTATCATGCTGACAGTACATTATGCAGGAACTTTTCTGCTGAGGAGCTTTCAGCAATTATTGCTGCCGGGAAAGCTCATGTCACTTATAATACAACATATTATAATTACTTAGCCGCATGGGTAAAGCGTTGTACGACTATCGAAGAAGTGACAGCCATAACCTACAGAAGCCAGTTGCCGGAAGACATGCTTACAAACATGAACACCCTGCTCGGAATTGGGTGATCATTATGATTAAGAAGCAGTTGTTCCTTTTCTTTATCCTGGGGATGACTTACCTGACAATGGAGGGCTTCGCCAGAGGTTGGACAAATATATCAATGCTTTTCGTCTGCGGTACAGCTACGGTGCTAGTTGGCCAACTAAACTATCATTTGAAGTATTACAGCCTCAAAATTTGGCAACAATGCCTCATCGGGACCGTCATCGTTCTGGCGGTTGAATTTTTATCCGGGATGATCCTCAATGTTTGGCTCGGCCTTGGGATATAGGATTGTACCGAGAAACAGGGAAATGTCTATGGTCAGATATGCCCTCGATTCGCTATCCTTTGGTTTTTTCTGATGCCCTTTAATGTCTGGCTGGATGATTTATAAAGTTTATTAGGAGGTCAACCATAATGCCGTTCTTCACCCCGAAACTCTATCTAAAAAAACCCACCGAAACAGAACAGATGGAGCTAAGAGACTATAACGACAACCTGGATGTGATCGACAATGCGCTTACGGAACATTTTTCGGACCGGATAGCGCATTTGGAATGTTTAAGCCTGTATAAGCTCAACAAAGACGCTTTTGGTGTCTTTGTTGAGCTGCAGTGGAAACGGGAGAATGGGACGCTTGCCAAGCGGTCGGTCTTCAGCGGGGGAACTCCGCCGTATTATTCCGTCCGGACGGATACCTATTATCACGAAGACGGCGTAACCGCCAAGGCAATCAAGACCTATCTCCTGACCTATGACCAGGACAATACTCTGATCAGCGAGGTGTTGCAATAAGAAAAAGAAGGGAGGAAAGGGTCATGGCTGTCAACGGGATTGAGAAGAGAAAGAAAGGACTGGAAGAAAGATTGAAGGATCATGAAGAGACACTCCAGAAGCATGATGAGCGGCTGGCTATTTTGGAATCTTCCTCTGTACTGGAATCCAAACGGCTAGACAGTTTGTGCGAGCAGTTAATGGAGTTTAGCTTTGATATTAAGGAGATGCTTAGCAGTCACGACGAAAGGATGAAAGAGCAGGAGATGGAGTGCGTCAAAAAAGAAAAAGATATTGAAAGCCTGGCAGCTTCAGTTAAAGGAATCCTGTCAATTCTCAGATGGACTGCTACGACAGTATTCCTCCTGCTTGCAGGCTTTTTTATCTGGTACATTCAAATACTGCCCGCTTAGCCAGAAGAAAAGCTGAGCGGACTTCTTTTTCAAGTTGAATATACAAGTTATTTTTTTAACAAAAAGGAATTGCCTTAATTGCGTCGAATACCAAATAAAGTACAAATAATTGTTCGAGTAAGGGTGGAATAGAATGGAATTGCTCAAGGGACAAGATGCAATTAACGCACTCTGCGGCATATTGCCTTATGTTGTTAAGGCTCTTCCTCCTGACATGGCCTTATACGTGACGGATGGGAAAAAGTATCTTCAGGCAACCGAGGGAGAAGAGCTTACTATTGGTATTGAAGTCGGTAATGAAGTTTTGGGAACAGCTACCGAAAAATGTATGAAAGAGAACAGGAAGACCGTGTTTAATGTCCGGATCGGGACGTTGTTTCGCGGAGTTAATATACCGATACCTGATGAAAACGGAAGTCCTGTCGGGACGGTGGTATGTGCGACCGGAAGGAAGAAACAGCAGGATGTTAATGAGGTAGCTGTACAGCTGTCCAATTATCTGGATCAGATTGCCTCAGCGGTCGAGGAGATCGCCATGGGTGCCGGGAGACTGGCCGAAGTCGGTCAAGCCCTCTCCGTAAAGGCGCAGGAATCTAACCAGAAAATTAATGAAACTGAAGTCATTATCAACACCATCACAAACATCTCGAATCAGACGAATATGCTTGGTCTAAATGCCGCGATTGAATCGGCCCGGGCCGGGGAACACGGCCGCGGGTTCGGCGTAGTTGCCCAGGAAATCAGGAAGTTAGCCGAAAACAGTAAAAAAGCAGCGGAAGAAGTCCGGCAGATTATTGAGTCGATTTCTTCGGCGGTCACCGACATGACCAATGCAGCTGAAGAATCGGGACAGATCGCCCAGCAGCAGGCTGCGGCCACTCAGGAAAATGCAGCCACGATCGATCACTTGCGGAAGCTGGCGGAGACGGTAAAAGATACGGCTGCCAAATTGTAAATAACCATGATTGAAAAAACACCCGGTATTACAGATGTCGAGGCGGGCACATTGTGTCGCTCTTCGGACTCTGTTATGCCGGGTTTTCTTTTTACTTTAGTTTAATAATCAGTTGACCGGATTTTACCTGCTGGCCTTCGCTGATTAGGATGCTTTCGATTTCTCCGTCCGTTGGGGCCATAATATTTGTCTCCATTTTCATGGCCTCAATGATCAGCATGCTTTGTTTATTGATAATTTTTTCGTTTTCTTTGACAAATACTTTGGAGATAATTCCGGTGATCGATGAGGCGATTTCCTTTGGATTATTCGGGTCTGCCATCAGTGTGACGGAGACCTTTTCTTTTTCTTCAAAGTTTCGGTCAAAGATCCGTACTTCTCTTCTGTTACCGTTGATCTCAAAAAGCAGCGTCTTATAGCCTTCTTCATCCACATCGCGGACTTCAACCAACTTCAAGATCATGGTCTTGCCTTCGTCAAGTTCGATTTCGCTGGTCTCGCCTTCTTTCAATCCGTAGAAAAAGACGTGGCTTTCCAGGTTATAGAGATGCCCGAATTCATCCAGGGATCTGAGATAATCGCTGTATACTTTTGGATAAAGTGCATAGCTCAAGGCGTTCCGGATATTGGGCTCTATATGGTATTCTTCCTGGAGCTTTTTATTGATTTTTTCAAAATCGACCGCTTCAAGAATTTCACCGGGCCGGCAGGTAATCGGATCCTGTCCTTTCAGAACAATTTTCTGCAGCTCTTCTGGGAAACCGCCCTCCGGCTGGCCCATCATCCCTTTGAAATAGTCGACGACTGAGTCGGGAAACGCAAGCGCTTTTCCCTTTTCAAGCAGATTTCTTCTGGTCAGTCCGTTCTGGACCATAAAGATGGCCATATCTCCAACCACTTTGGAGGTAGGGGTAACCTTGACGATGTCACCGAGAATCTGATTGACCTCTATATACATCGCTTTGACTTCATCAAATTTGTGGCCAAGACCAAAACTTTCCACCTGTGGCTTTAAATTGGAATACTGGCCTCCAGGGATCTCATATTTGTATATTTCAGCAGTTCCGGATTTCAGTCCGGATTCAAACTGCTCATAGAACGTTCTGGCTTCACTCCAGTAATTGCAGAGCTTTTGAATATCATCGAGGTCCATTCCCGGATCCATCTTGGTATTGCGGAGCGCAGCAATGATTGAATCCATGGAAGGCTGGCTTGTAGTCCCTGCCATTGGACTGAGCGCCGCATCGACGATGTCCACCCCTGCTTCGGCCGCCATCAGAATTGTGGCGACAGCGTTTCCGCTGGTATCATGCGTATGCAGGTGAATCGGAATGGATATTTCCTGCTTCAGGGCTTTGATCAGTTTAGCTGCGGCATAGGGTTTCAGCAGACCGGACATATCTTTGATGCCAAGTATATGGGCGCCCATCTTCTCGATTTCTTTCGCCATCTTCAGGTAATAGTTCAGCGAGTATTTTTCTTTGCTTTCATCGAGGATATCCCCGGTATAGCATAAACATACTTCTGCTATTTTCCCGGTCTTCATCACTTCATCAAAAGCCACTTCCATGCCTTTCAGCCAGTTCAGGCTGTCAAAGATCCTGAAGATATCAATGCCTTGTACTGCGGCTTCCTGGATAAAGGCTCGGATCAGGTTATCGGGATAGTTGGTATATCCTACGGCATTGGCGCCACGGATCAGCATCTGGAACGGGATATTCGGGATGAGCTGTCTGAGTTTTTGCAGCCTGCGCCAGGGGGATTCCCGTAAAAAGCGGTAGGCAACATCAAACGTAGCTCCGCCCCACATTTCCATGGAGAACAGATCACTGGCCAGGACGGAAGTCGCTTCGGCAATCGAGACAAGATCCTTGGTCCGAACCCGCGTTGCCAGCAGGGACTGGTGCGCGTCCCGGAAAGTCGTGTCGGTCAGCAGTAGTTTGTTCTGGTCTTTGACCCAGGATACGAAGCCGTCAGCACCGCGCTGCTGCAGGATGTCTCTGATTCCTGTACGTTCGGAAGGCAGTTCAATTTTTGGGACTGGGGCGATGTTATAGTCTTTCTTGGTGCTCTTGACTTCGTTGACAATTTTTTCGCCGATATATTTTAGAAGCTTTGTTTCGTAATCCTTTTTGGGTTTGATGTCAAAAAGCTCCGGTGTGTCATCGATAAAATGGGTATCACATTCTCCGCTTAAGAATTTCTCGTGATTCATGACATTGATAAGGAAGGCTTCGTTGGTCTTGACCCCTTTGACATTCATTTCCTTAACGGAACGAATTGCTTTTTGCGTGGTTCCTTCAAACGTTCTGGCCCAGGAGATAATTTTAACGAGCAGGCTGTCATAGTAAGGTGAGATGTTTGCGCCGGTGTAGCCATTACCGCCGTCGAGCCGGATGCCGAAACCGGAACTGGTCCGGTATACGTCAATTTTTCCTGTATCCGGCATAAAGTTTGAGAGCGGATCTTCCGTGGTAATTCTGCACTGGATAGAGTATCCGCGCGGAACCACCGATTCCTGGGACGAAATCCCGATTTCTTTTGAATTTAGCGGGTAGCCCTGAGCGATCAAAATCTGGCTCTGAACAATATCGATCCCTGTCGTCATCTCAGTGATTGTGTGCTCGACTTGGATCCGGGGATTCATTTCAATAAAATAGTGGTTGCCGTGCTTGTCAACCAGAAACTCCGCAGTGCCTGCATTAACATAATTGACAGCTCTGGAAAGTTTAAGCGCATCCTGATACAGGCGATCTCTGACTTCCTGGGGAATCGAAAAAGCCGGCGTAAATTCGAGAATTTTCTGATGGCGGCGCTGCACGGAGCAGTCCCGCTCATACAGATGAACGATATTGCCGTACTTGTCGGCCAGAATTTGAACTTCAATGTGTTTGGGTCTTTCCAGGTATTTCTCAATAAAAATATCTTCAATGCCAAAAGCCTTCTTAGCCTCTGTTCTGGCATTATTAAATTCACGCTCCAGGTCCTTTTCACTGTAGACGACGCGCATCCCTCTTCCGCCGCCACCTGCTGCCGCTTTCAGAATCACGGGATATCCATATTTTTCGGCAAAGACCACAGCTTCGTCCACGGAAGTCATCGGTTTGTCCACGCCGGGAATGACAGGAACTCCTACATTTTGGGCTAGCAGTTTGGATTTGATTTTATCCCCAAGATTTTCAAGTGTATGAACAGACGGTCCGATATAAACAATACCGGCTTCCTCACACTTTTCCGCGAATTCCGGGTTTTCGGATAGGAAGCCATAGCCGGGATGAATGGCGTCGACGCCCTTTTTTAGAGCGAGGTTAATAATTTCACCAATGCTTAAGTATACTTCGATCGGCTTCTTTTTCTCACCAATCAGGTAGGATTCATCCGCTTTCGCTCTGAACAAAGCGTATTTGTCTTCTTCCGAATAAATAGCAACGGTTCTGATCCCGAGCTCTTTGCAGGCCCGAAAAACCCTAATCGCAATTTCTCCCCTGTTTGCGACCAGCACTTTATTAAAATTCTGTATTTTCATTTGGTATCTCCTTTGGCCTTGAAATCAATCATCTTATTCCTACTATTATAAGGCATTGAGGGTGCTGTAAAAAGTACTTCAGAAAAAAAATACCGGAATACAGAATTAATTGTACAAATAATCCAAGTTTTTACCAGTGTGATTGTTAAAATAATCTGAAACAGGCCTACCTTGCTTTGGATTGTTATTTCTTTTGCTTTTTGCTTTGCTCCGCTTCCTGCAAGGACTTCTCGAGTGCGGCAATATTGGCCAGCGTGATTTTCCCTTTGATTTGCACCAGCTGCGTATTTTTTTCCTGAATCACTTTTTCGAGCTCTAGAATGGATAGGTCCAGTTTGCTGGAATCATCCTGCTGTTTCCCCTCCAGCGCGTTATTGAACATAGCCCAGGATGATTTAAGCTCTTTTATCGCCGCCGATGCTTTTTCCCAGTCTTTAGACTCCGCAAACAAAATGGAGCTTCGGCTGAAATAGATGATATTCTTGATTTGAGGAGAAGTATTGGTTTGATAAAGCGCATAAATATCCGGAATTTTCTCATATAGGGCATTTAAGGCCATCATGATTTTCATTTTGTCTTTGGTAGTCACAGATTCTGTAAGAGTATTCAGGGCATCGCTGAAATTCTCGATAAGTTTTTTGGCAGCGCCTTTTTGATTGATTTTAGGCATAACTTCATTCCAAAGATTATGGAGCTGGCTAATTTCGAGTGCTGCCTGCTGTAACGGATCCGGGGTCTGATTCGTCGTCTTTGCCTGTCCGGAGGTGTCCTGTCCCGACTGCTCTTGCTGCTGACTGCCTCCTTCGGTTTGACTCTTACTGTTCGTTTGATTCTGACTACCTGCTTGATTCTGTCCACCGGCTTGGGTCTGTTCATTCTGGTCTTTTGTTTCTTCCGCCATGAGGGACGGCCCTTTTAAAACGCTAAAGATTTTTTCGATCGATGACTCGATGTCTTCGAGCTGTTTAGGGACTGTTTCGGACTTTACCGATTCTTCGGGCTGCTTGCCTGTAATTTTATTCAGCATGCTGCATCCCGAAAAAAATAATAAAGAAATGATAAAAAAGCAAAATAATTTTGTAGACCAATTCCTACTTTTTATTGTAAAATATCCCATATAAATACTTCCTTTGTTACTTTTTTCTGTTATTATTTGCAGTTTCTTGCTTCTTATTCTTAAGAAACTTATTGAATTAATGCCAAAGTTCTGAAATAATGGAAAGTAATATAAACAAGTAATATATAAATAGCTGTTTACACAAGTGAGCATATTTTGGAACGTTATTGGCATTTGTGGAAAGAGGTAGAAGAATGGGATTCAGTAAGTCAATTATTCAGTCGACGATGATTAAGATAACTTTGCTTATGTTCGGTATCATGGTCATTTTATATTTTTTTATCGCAAATATTTATTGGGATGAAGAAGTATTAAAGAAAGAGTTTGAACTGATGAGTGCAGCGTCAGTTTTAGAAAATCAGATTCAAGCGCATTATACGGACATCAAGCTTTACAAAGATGATCGCAATCTTTCTAACGAAGAAAAGATAACAGAAATGAATGCGTTGCTCGGCCAGGATGTTGCCAACCTTTCCGCAAAGTACTCCAATATTCGCATGGGCTATTTTGACAAGGAAATAGATCAGAATATTATTTTTGCACCTAGTGCGGAATCCGTTGTTAAGGATCAGCTTAATGCCGAGTTCTTCCGGCTTTTTCAATCCGGGAATGCGAAATTTATCAATGAAACGGGCGTTATTGACTGGAACGGCCAGGGTATTATTGCGGTTGCTGTACCGCTGTATTACCAGAATACAGTGATTGGTTACACCTGGGCCGAAGTAGGGACCGATAATATCTTTTATCTGTCATCGTTCAAATATGCTAGAGTGCTGGTCCCAAGCATTATTCTCTGGATCATTGTGCTGGCCATTATTAAAAAGAATATTGTCAGAATCAAAGCTTCATTAGAGTCATTTGCCCATACAATTAAAAGCAACAGTCTGGAAAACTCGGAGGACCTTGAAAGGTTGCCGGAACTTCAACCCGTATTTGAAGAGATCAGAAATCACTTGGAAAGCCTGTATCAATTGAATATTGAATTGGAAAGCTCCAATGACAAGCTCCTGACCATCATGGAAGGTATTGGTGACGGATTCTTCGCGTTGGACAAGGAGTGGTGCTTTACCTATGTCAATAAAGAGATGAAGAAATACCTGGGATATGATCGTGAAGACCTGATTGAAAGAAATATTTGGGATGTCTACAGGTTATTAGCCGACTCTGCAACGCGTGTCAATCTGAAACGGGCTTTAGACGAGAATATCTCCATGCATTGGGAGGAATATATCTCTCAGGAAAGTAAATATTTCCAGTACCATGCCTACCCGTTTAAACAAGGCCTCACAGTTTTTGTCAGGAATATCACTGAGCTGAAACAAAGGGACATAGAAATGCAGCGTTTGGAACGTCTCAATCTGATCGGACAGATGGCAGCCGGGATCAGTCATGAGGTCAGAAATCCGCTGAGTACGGTCCGGGGCTTTCTGCAACTGCTGGAGAGCCAGTCTGATTCGGAACTTAAGACAGAATACATGGATCTGATGATCACGGAGATTGACAGAGCCAATGAGATTCTTACGGATTTCCTGTCGGTGGCCAAGGTAAGTGCGGATTGTGTGAAAGAGGAGAATATCAACAACATTATTAACCGGTTGTATCCGATGCTGCAGGCTGATGCGAATAGTTCAGGCAAAGAGCTGCTCTTGGAATTAAACGATATTCCAAGCATTGATCTCAATGAGTCAGAGATTAAACAGCTTATCCTTAACTTAGTCCGAAACGCTCTGGAAGAGACTGCCGCGAAGGGAAAGGTCTACATCAAAACGTACCAGGTTCAGGAAGGGGTGGTTCTGGCAATCCAAGACCATGGCAAAGGGATTCCCCAGAGTGTTCAGGATACCCTGGGTACACCGTTTGTTACGACGAAAGAGAATGGGACAGGCTTAGGCCTTGCGATTTCTTTGGGTATTGTGCGCAGACACCAAGCCAGGCTTGAATTTCTGACAGGAGGGGAGGGGACCACATTTTTTATTACTTTCCCGCTTAATAATTATAGTAATAATGAGTATGAGCAGATCTAACATTGAATTGTGGGACTACAAAAAAGCTATAGGACTTATGAAATATTTTTGAGATTATTAAAGGAAAAATACCAAAACTGTAGAATCTAGATACATATAGTGCCAAAGGAGGAAATCAATGAAAATTCCAATAATAGCACTCATTTTGCAAGGAATACCGGAACAGATCGCTGTTGTTACTTTAGCCTATGTTATTGCGGGCATGCCTTTTGTTAGGAAAAGAATTATTTCCATGGGGATAATTTTAGCTTTGACCTCTTATTTACTTCGGGTTTTTCCAATTCTGTTTGGTTTACACACTGTGATTATGTTGGTTTTTTTATTTGTTCTTTTGTTTTTTTGGGGTAAGAGTAATTTTTATGCTGCGTTGGTAGCAAGCCTTCTTAGCTTTTTAGCCTTAATTATTGGTGAGACAGTTTGTTTATCTTTATTAATGCCATTATTTCACGTCTCAGCTGAGATGCTAAACACAGATGTTGGATTAAGGATACTTATTACTTTACCTCAAGTCTTTGTTTTATTCATAGTAAGTTTAATCATTTTGAAAATAAAAAAAATGTTAAAAGGTAAGTAGGTAAGAAAATGGATCTCTCTCAAATCAGTGAGCGTATTTCCCGTAATCTGACAGCTGAATTAGATTTTGATGACGATAAAAAAGAGATCATTGCTTATGGTATTGAGTCACTTGTTTTAACAGTGTTGGGTTTTTTGGCAATAATGGGAATGGCCTTTCTTTTTAAAGCCTTGGTACCCACGGTCATCGCTGCTGTTTTCGGGGGATTTCTACGGAGAGTATCCGGTGGGGCTCATTTTGATACTCCGCTAAAGTGCCTGGCTTTTGGGGCGGTCATTTATTCTATTCTTGGTGTTATTGCCAAGGAAATTGTTAACTACGGTTTCCAGAGCTCTGGTTTTCTCCTGGCCGTTTTACTGTTTTCTTTAGCCCTTGTTGCTATTCTTGCTCCGGTAGACTGTGAGGCCAAACCTATTCACTCTCGAAATTTCAGAAGAAAACTTAAAATTATTTCCATAGGTTTTGTCATTGTGACGATTGGTGTAGTATCAGTCAGTAATAACTTCCTGGTAAATACCAGTGCAGTATTGGGGATCGTTTTCCAGACGATGACCCTTCTGCCTGTATTTAATAAAAAAAGGGGGATAACAACATGAAAAAAATTCTCTACACACTGATGGCGTCCATGCTTGTACTTCTCGCTACTGCAAGTTCTGTGTTTGCCTGTGGTTATTGGGCTTATCAGCCAAAGACACCAAAGTCACTGCAAAAATAAAAAATGAGGCGGGTTTCCCGCCTCATTTTTTATCTACACAGTTTTTAACATTCTATGCCAGAGTAAATCTTCAGTGGGAGTGTAAGAAATGTCTTTAAGAATTCGGGAACCGGTCAATTCAATGTCCCATATGCTCGGGGCTGTACTTTCGCTCTCCGGGCTGGTTCTGCTTCTGCTGCGGTCGCTGGAACATGACAGTACGGCCTATTTAGGTTCTGCCCTGGTCTTTGGGGGGAGTCTTATTCTGCTCTATTCTGCTTCGATGATCTATCATTGGGTGGTGTCCAGTGCACAGGTTATTCGTACGCTGCGAAAAATCGATCATTGTATGATCTATGTTCTGATCGCGGGTACATATACGCCGATTTGTCTGATCACATTGCAGGGTGCGCTGGGAATGGGCTTGCTGATCGGGATCTGGACGCTGGCCGTTTTAGGGATCGTCCTGAAGCTTGTCTGGTTCAATGCTCCTCGCTGGTTATATACCGCTTTCTATTTGCTTCTGGGCTGGATTGCCGTATTTTTTATTTACCCAATTTCTCTGGCTATTCCTGGCCAGGGCTTATTCCTTCTAATCTTAGGAGGACTGTTATATTCTGTAGGATCGGTCTTTTATGCTGTGAAACCTCAGTGGATCAGGTTGGGGAAGTTTGGGTTCCATGAAATATTTCATCTTTTTATCTTAGCAGGGAGTATTGTGCATTATTTTTTTATTTACCGGTATGTTATGGGTTAACACAATCATAGAGGGAGTAAAGACGCATGAGATTTCTTAGATTCAAGGATGCGGAAAACCAGGTCAGGTACGGCGTATTGACAGGTCAGATGATCCGCTATGTCAAAGGGGATATTTTTGGAGTTTATGAGGTAACGGACCAGATATGTTCGCTGGAAGATGTGCAGCTTCTGGCACCTGTTGAACCGTCCAAGGTATTATGTATCGGATTGAATTACCGGGATCATGCGATTGAATTTGGCAAGCCCATTCCTGCGGAACCTTTGCTGTTTCTTAAGCCTTCTACGAGTGTAATCGGGCCTGAAGAGAATATTGTCTATCCGCCTCAAACTCAAAACCTGCATTATGAAGCGGAGCTGGCAATCGTAATTGGCAAAAAAGCAAAAAATGTGGCGCAAAGCAAAGCCGTTGAATATATCTTTGGTTATACGGTCGGGAACGATGTGACTGCCAGGGATCTTCAGCATAAAGACGGTCAATGGTCAAGAGCAAAAGATTTTGATACATTTTGTCCGCTGGGACCGTGGATTGAGACCGATGTTGCCGATCCTGACAACTTGGCCGTCAAGCTTACCCTGAACGGAGAAGTACGCCAGAAATCCAACACAAAGAATCTGGTTTTCAGATGCTTTGAGCTTGTGGAATATCTGTCGGCAATCATGACTTTGCTGCCCGGTGACGTTATTTTGACCGGAACACCTGGCGGAATTGGAGCAATGAATCCTGGAGATAGGGTAGAAGCTGATATTGAGAAGATCGGTGTGTTAAGAAATTATGTAATATAAATAACTATACTAAGTTAATAATTGTAATTATTATAAATAACTGTTGCATAATCATATCGGATCGTTTAAAATCTTTTTAGGTCCTCAAAATATAAGATCAATTCATATGGAATACTTTCTGATGTTTTACATGCATTTTAGAGTTGACCAATTACAAGGGCCAGTCTAATCAGAGAGGAGTTATGAGATGAAAGATTTAAAAGGTTCAAAGACAGAAAAGAACTTAATGGAGGCTTTTGCCGGAGAATCACAGGCGAGAAACAAATATACCTATTTCGCATCTGCCGCTAAAAAAGAGGGCTACGAGCAGATTGCCGCCATTTTCTTAGAAACAGCAGAAAATGAAAAAGAACATGCCAAGATTTGGTTTAAGAAGCTCCAGGGGATTGGCTGCACGACAGAGAATCTTGTTGCAGCTGCCGCAGGGGAAAGAGAAGAATGGACCAGCATGTACGCCAGAATGGCGCAAGAGGCCAGAGAAGAAGGATTTGATGACATTGCCGCATTATTCGACGGCGTTGGAAAAATAGAAAGAGAACATGAGGAAAGATACAAGCAGCTATTGCTGAATCTGCAGAACAAGGAAGTATTTGCGAAAAAACAAAATACGACGTGGAAATGCCGTAATTGCGGACATACTCATGTAGGGACTGAAGCGCCTGAGGCCTGCCCGGTTTGTGACCACCCACAAGCGTACTTTGAAGTGATTGCACAGAACTACTAAACATTATATAGTAACTAAGCTTGGCTAAAGAAAGATGTCATTTCATATGATGTCTTTCTTTTTTGGACAATTTGGCTTTCAAGTTAACCTATGATACCAGTTTGAGGCCGCAGTCCCGCTGTGAGCGAAGCACGATGCGAAGCGAGGCTTTTTGTATTGTGCTATCCGTGGCACGCGGCTATTGTGGCCCCAAGACTTACCCTCATAATGGTATTGTAATTACACAGCTTTAAACGCTTCTTCTTTATTTTCCTTTTCCTTGAGTTTATGATAGAGCGCAGGATACAATTTTTCAATGCACTCAGGGCAAATAGTGTGGGTGAATTCAGAGCCAGTCTGCTGGAATAGGTATTCTTCAATTGTGATCCAATTCTCTTCTTCCGTATTAATTTTTTTGCAGCTTGAACATATTGGGATGAGCTGATTCAGAGAATCGTAGGCTTCCTTCATACGGGTATAGTTCAGACTGTTGTTGATAGCCATACCGATGTAGGTTCCTACCATTTCGAGGTAAAGGATCATATCAAGATGAAACTGAGCTGATCTGCAGAGCAGCTGAATCAGACCAATACAGTTATCCCTAGCCATGATACGGATCAAAGCCACAGATTTAAAACCTGCTGCAATGCAATTTCTATCTTTCGTCTTCAGGACTGAAGGCAGATCATTGACCCAAAAGCTTCCCTGAGAAGTGAAAAAAGGAATGTTTTTGTCTGCTTTCCCGTGGATGACATCCATACAAATACACTTTGTGGACCAGAATTCATCCTGTGAAATCTTCAGGATTTTGAGTTCAGGGTTTACGGAACATAGGGGAGGTTCTTCAGAAAGCTTCATCTCAGGCAGGCCTTCACAGGCATAAAAGGGATAATCTTTTCCATTATATATGCGAATACCGATAGCGTCGCAATTGGTGATCTGCTTTAAATGTTTCATAACTGTAATGATTGAGTCTTTCAAATTGATATAATTGTTCAGTTCGGAGAGTATTTTTTTTGTCATAATTTCTCTGTCAAGAATTTTTAATAATTCACTTACTTGGGTTTTCGACATAAATGATACCTCCTTTTCGACTCTATCGTAGTATTCGTATCTTTATCTTATTACAAAAAGTGTAAATAATTTAGCATAATTTGTAAAAAAGTAAAAAATGATAAAAGATTAAAAGTAGGTTTCTTACTCGGTGCAGATCTCGATAAATTTGGCGTTGACACCGGGGATCGAGTTCAAATCTCCAGCGAAGGATTCTGTTTCTTCGGAAGTACCGGAAAGCTGAAGAATGATTAGCCCTGAATCCGAACATACATTGCCGCCCTCATGAAGACCTAGTCTCACGGTGATCAAACAACCATATTTTGTCAAGACGCCCTGTACTTCGGCAGCATTTTTCGCTCTGTGGTTAACAGCTACAGCCATAAGCTTAAAACAAGACATGTGTTCATCCTCCTTTGTCATGCAAAAATAGAGTCTTCCTATCGTATTTGGAAGATATATTCTTGAAGGGCGTGATGATTTCCTTCTTTCACTTGAATGATTTGCCTAATAACTAAAAATAACCCTATGTTACAATGATTCCTAATAAATAAAATATTGAAAAAATAATAGAAATATTATAAACTAGTTTTAAGAAAAAATAATCAATAAATGTGAATTCCAGAAGAGAATATCAAGACGAAGATATGAGGTGATTTCTATCAAAGCGGTTCAAATTAAGAAAAATGTCTACTGGGTAGGCGGAATTGACTGGACCATCAGAAATTTTCATGGGTATCTGACCCAAAGGGGCAGTACATATAATGCCTATCTGATCATTGATGAGAAAATTACATTAATTGACACGGTAAAGCATTACCTATTTGACGAAATGCTGGAACGGATTGCGGATGTAATTGATCCGGCAGATATTGATTATGTTATCTCCAATCATGTCGAGCAGGATCATTCGGGGAGCTTGCCGGAAATTATGGAGATTGCCGCCAAGGCAACCCTGGTCACGTCCCCCAATGGGGAAAAAGGGCTCAAGGCACATTTCAAGGAAGACTGGAACTATCAGATTGTCAAATCAGGAGATGTCCTGAATATCGGCAGGAGGAATCTAACTTTCGTCCAGACCCCAATGGTACACTGGCCGGATAATATGGTGACCTACCTTGGGGAAGATAAAATTCTGTTCTCGAATGATGCTTTCGGCCAGCATATTGCTTCAACCGAGAGATTTGATGATGAACTTCCGCTCGGGGTCGTCCTAGAAGAAGCCAGGAAATATTACGCGAATATTGTCCTGCCGTACGGCGGTCAGGTGCAAAAAGCTTTAGGAGCCTTAGGTGGACTGGATGTTGAGGTAATTGCGACCAGCCATGGGCTGATTTGGCGCTCCAACATCCCGGCAATTCTCAACGAATATCAAAAATGGTCCACGAATGCCACGGAAAAAAAGGCCGTGATTGTCTATGACACGATGTGGAACGCAACGGAGATCATTGCGGAGAGCATCAGCGATGTATTTGAGAAAAAGGGCTATAACGTCCGGTTCATGGATCTAAAAAATAACCATATTTCAGATATTATGACTGAAATAATCACAGCAAAATATATCTGCGTCGGCTCACCGACCCTGAATAATAATCTGATGCCGAGTGTAGCTAGTTTCTTAACCTATCTTAAGGGTCTGGCTCCGAAGGACAGAATTGGATTGGCGTTCGGTTCTTACGGCTGGAGCGGCCAGAGTATCGGGCAAGTCGAGCAGTATCTGAAGGACTGCGGTTTTGAAACCCTGGAAAATATCAGGATTCAATACATTCCGGAAGAGGATCAACTGGAAGAAATGAAAGAGAAATTGGAGGGAAGTATCCTATGACAAATTTAAGAGAGATCTATAAGTGCAACGTCTGTGGCAATGTTGTGGAGATTGTTCACACAGGGGCTCCGGCCTTGGTATGCTGCGGCCAGCCCATGGAAAAGCTCGAGGGACGTTCGGAAGATATGGGATTGGAAAAACACCTCCCGATAGTTCAAGTAACAGAAAAGGGCATTAAAGTCACTGTCGGAAGCATTGAACACCCCATGGAAGAAAAACATTTTATTCAGTTCATCGAAGTTCTGACTGCAGATAAAGTCTGTCGTGCAGAGCTAAAACCCGGCCAGAAACCTGAGGCTTCTTTCCCAGTAGATATCGCAGCCGTTCTCGAAGTCAGAGAATACTGCAATGTTCATGGACTCTGGAAAACAAAATAGACCTAAGGTTTATTATTCTTAATAGTTGATAATGAGATCATAGGAGAGGGATGGTATAATAAAGACTGAGATTACCATCTCTTTTTTGTTTCAATTGATCAAATTGAAAATAAATCGTACACTTATGAATTTCTCGGAATGATATTTTATTTTTTCCGCTTTGATAATTTGAGAAAAAGCCTGTATTTGGGCCTTCATTTTTGTAAGTTAAGTGTTGGGGACTTCTGGCACGTATCTTGCAATAATTCTCTGGTGAGAATTTAAATTCATTTTAATTTATATAGAGGAGGAGGTAGACAATGTTAATTAATTACGCAGGAATCGCAGTAATTTTAGCGTGGGGAATTGTATTTCCGGTAATTCTGCTGGTGGTTCAGAGACTGCTCTGTCCAAACAATCCAACCAAGGCGAAAATGTTGACTTACGAGTGTGGTCTTGATACCCAGGGGGATACGTGGATTCGTTTTA
The DNA here is from genome assembly GCF_004343605.1 of Dehalobacter sp. 12DCB1. Lineage (GTDB taxonomy): Bacteria > Bacillota > Desulfitobacteriia > Desulfitobacteriales > Syntrophobotulaceae > Dehalobacter. Next base: position 219,048 of record NZ_POSF01000013.1, on the reverse strand, counting down.
AAATTAGTTATTTTATGTATGCCTTAATTTTCGTAGTCTTTGATGTTGAAACAATTTTTCTCTATCCTTGGGCGATGTTGTTTCAAAATCTAGGCTTGTTTGCCATTATTGAGATGGTGATCTTTATTGCAATTCTCATTCTTGGATTTGCCTATGCCTGGAAGGAAGGTGCTCTTGAATGGATGTAGTCAAGAAAAACTATAAAGTTGAAGTCCCGGAATATGAAATGCCAAACAATATCATCATGTGCAAGATTGAAGATGCGCTGAACTGGTGCCGTTCCCGCTCGTTCTGGCCGTTGACGTTCGGTCTAGCCTGCTGTGCGTTTGAAATGATGGCAGCCGGAGATGCCCGCTATGACATCGCGCGTTTCGGATCCGAAGTATTCAGACCTTCGCCGCGTCAGTGCGACCTTCTGATTATCGCGGGAACAGTCACGAAAAAAATGGAACCGATTGTTGCCCGACTGTATGAACAAATGGCCGAACCGAAATACGTGCTGGCAATGGGCAGTTGCGCGATCAGCGGCGGTCCGTTCAAAGACTCCTATAGTGTTGTAAAAGGAGCCGATACGTTCTTGCCGGTAGATGTCTACGTACCGGGCTGTCCGCCAAGACCCGAAGCACTGTTCCACGGACTTCTCGAGCTGCGGAAGAAAGTGACGAATCCCAGAAAGTTTGCTGAGAACAACAAGGAGAGGATCATACAGAATGGATAAGAAGATGGATCGTCAAGCATTGGTTAATTTACTCAATGAGAAGATAGGTGCTCAAGCGGAAGTCTTTGAGGATAATACGGAAGGTTCCATAAAAGTATCCCGCCTAAAGCTTGTGGAAACCATGCAGGAACTTAGGGAAAATCCGCAGTACAAATTCGATGTTCTAATGAATCTGAGCTCTGTGGATTATCCAGAAAACTTCACTGTGATCTATCACCTGTTTTCGATTGAGCATAAGCACTATTTGACTGTTAAAGTGGAAATAAGCAAAGAGAATGCTTGTCGGGTACCGTCGGTCAGTTCCGTCTGGAAAGCGGCTCAGGTGCACGAAAGGGAAGCTTTCGATTTGATGGGGATTTTATTTGACGGTCATCCTGATCTCAGAAGGATTCTACTGCCGGAGGATTTTACCGGACATCCTTTGCGCAAAGATTTTACGCAGCAGGCTGATTAAACACCAACATGTGAAACAGAATTTGAGGTGTAAGAATGAATGACATAAGAACTCAGGAGATGAACTTAAACTTTGGTCCTCAGCACCCCAGTACGCACGGGGTGTATCGCGGCGTGTTCACGATGCAGGGCGAATATATTACCAAGTGCGTGAACCATATCGGTTATCTGCACCGCGGCATTGAAAAATTAGCGGAGTCCCGCACCTATACCCAGTTTATTCCATACAACGGACGGCTGGACTATGTTTCAGGCATGTTGAATGAAGAGGCTTATGTCCGTGCGGTGGAAAAATTGATGGGTATTTCCAATCAGGTTCCAGAACGAGCTGAATATATCCGGGTGATTATGGCGGAACTTCAGCGTATTGCCAGCCACCTGGTGTTTTATTCCTCGATGGCGCTGGACATGGCCGGTTTTACACCTTGGACCTACGGGTTTAGAGAGAGAGACACAATTCTAGATTTATTTGAAATGGCAGCCGGCAGCCGCATGATGCCGAATTATATGCGGTTTGGTGGCGTTGCAGCTGATCTGAACGAAGAATTTATGCCTGCTCTGCGCAAATTGCTCGATATCATGCCTAAATGCATAGAGGAGTACCACGGTATTTTAACAGGCAATGAGATATTCCAGGCCCGTACAAAGGGGGTTGCCCCGCTTTCCCGCGAAAAGGCTTTGATTTACGGGATATCCGGTCCTTCGGCCAGGGCTTCAGGCATTGATTATGACCTGCGCCGGGATGAGCCCTACGGAATCTATGACCGTTTCAAATTTAATGTGCCGGTTCGTCAGACTGGGGACACGTTTGATCGTTATATCGTTCGTATGGACGAGATGGCTGAAAGCGTCAAAATTTTGGAACAGGCTTATAGAGAACTTCCGGAAGGTCCGGTTTTGGCCAAGGTCCCGAAAATAATTAAACCTCCTGCCGGAGAAGTCTATCACCGTATCGAGCATTCCAAAGGGCATCTTGGTTTCCATATTGTGAGTGACGGTACAGCCAAACCTTACCGTTTAAGGATTTGTTCTCCCTGTTTTGTGAATGTGGCAATTTTTGAAGAAATGGCTGTCGGTTTGCATCTACAGGATGCAGTCGTTGCCTTTGCTTCCTTAGACATTGTATTGGGAGAAATTGATCGCTAACAGACAGAAACAAGAATTCAGAAGATGGAGGAAAATATGGTACTATTTCTTGTTTGGGTCGATATGTTCAGACAGTGGCTTGTTGGGATTGGAATACCGGCATTGCCTGCTGAAATATTGATTAAAACCATTCTGGTTTTAATTGTCATTATCTTTGTGCTAACGAACCTGATTGTTCTGGTCTGGCTGGAACGTAAGTTTGCTGCTTTCTACGCTGACCGCGTCGGCCCCAATCGCCTTGGACCTGCAGGTTTTCTGCAGTTCCCGGTTGATATTGTCAAAATGCTCGGGAAAGAGGATATTATTCCCGAAAACGTGGACAGACCGGTATTTAAGATTGCCAGTATCTGCGCATTCCTTACGGCAATTATGGGCTGGGCCGTTATTCCGCTTGGCAAAGGCATGATCCTGGAAGATTTAAATGTCGGACTATTGTACTTTATTGCGATCGGTTCTACAGGAACGATTGCCTTTGTCATGGCCGGTTTTGCTTCCAATAATAAATACGCGCTGCTCGGCGGCATGAGAACGGCTGCCCAGATGATCAGCTATGAAATTCCGCTGGCCTTTTCTTTGCTCGGCATCGTCATGATCACAGGAAGCTTAAGCCTTACCGAGATTGTCGATGCCCAGAAAAATGTCTGGTTTGTCTTTCCACAGATTCTTGCCTTCTTCGCTTATTTTGTTTGTTCCATCGCGGAAACAAACCGTGGACCGTTCGACTTGGCGGAAGGGGAGCAGGAGTTGGTTGCGGGGTACTTCGTTGAGTATTCGGGTATCCGCTATGCGTTGTTTATGGTCGCTGAATACACCCATCTGGTTGCGGTCTCGGCGATTGCAGCGGTTGTGTTCCTCGGCGGCTGGAATGCACCGTTTGGCTTGACCTTCATACCGGGATTCATCTGGATGATGCTTAAAATTTACTTGATGATTTTCCTGTTCATGTGGGTCAGATGGACATTTGTCAGGGTAAAGGTCGAGCATTTGATGCATATCAGCTGGAAATTCCTGATCCCGCTTACTTTATTTAATATTGTGATCACCGGCATTGGCGTTTACGTCTACCGGATGATTGCAGGTTAAGGTGGTGAAATCGTGTACGGACAAGGACTTTTAAAAGGCTTAAGCATATCAATCAGACACTTTTTCAAAAAGAAAGTCACAGAGATGTACCCGGAGCAAAAGCCTAACCTGCCAAAGCGCTCCCGGGGATGGTTTGAACTGACCCCGGATAAATGTACGGCATGCGGACTTTGCGTCAACGCTTGTCCCAACGGGATTATCTCGATTGAAAGCTATAAGGATGAGAACAACAAAAGAAAGCTGGTTCAGTATCGTATGCTGATGGAAAGCTGTATTTTCTGCGGGTTTTGTGTTGAAGCCTGTCCTCAAGATGCTTTGTACAATACGCAAGCTTTTGAACAGACGGTCTTCTTCCGGGAAGATCTTAACAGAATCCTCTATAAAGGTGAGCCTCAGTCGGTTCAGGCTGAAAGGAGTGAAGCGTGATGGGCTTTACAGTGATGTTTTACGTAATTGCCATTGTTACCCTCGGTTCGGCACTTATGATGGTCATCAGCAAAAATATCTTTCACAGTGCGCTTTTAATGCTGGTAGCATTTTTAGGTATTGCGGGGGTTTTTGTTCTGCTGTATGCTGATTTTTTGGCTGCCACCCAGGTTCTGGTTTATGCTGGGGCGATCACGATATTTGTTGTCTTTGCGATCATGTTTACCATACGCGGAGATATGAAATCGACAAACTTGTTCTCTAGGAACCTAGTTCCGGGAGCGCTACTCTCACTGATCATGATTGTTGTGAATGCAGTCATGGTGCTGACAACGAAGTGGCCGCTGAAGGCTATGACAGCTCCGGAGTCAACAGCGAAGGAAATTGCTAATCTGATGCTGACAAAATACGTCGTTGCATTTGAAGTGACGGCAGTACTGTTGCTGGTGGCCATGCTCGGCGCGATTGTTATCGTGAAAGAGGTGAAAAAGTCCTCATGAGTAGTATCATCCATTTTCTATTCAACATTGGATTGCCGCATTTTCTAATTCTTAGCGGAACTCTTTTCTTCATCGGACTTTTCAGTGTTCTGGCCAAAAGAAACCTGATTGCGATCCTCATGGGAATGGAAATCATGCTGAGTTCAGTCAACATCAATCTTGTTGCATTTAACAGATATACCACTGCACCGGCTTTGCACGGCCACGTCTTTGCGCTCTTTGTGATCGCCTTGGCAGCAGCGGAAGTATCCGTAGGCTTGGCCTTGATTATTTCTGTCTACCGCCAGCACAAGTCAGTTGAAGCGGATGATATCGATTCGATGAAATGGTAGTCTTAATTCAAGATAAAGGCAGGTGTAAATTACTATAATGATTGATTTTGCTCTGAATAACGCCTGGTTGATTCCGCTGTTGCCAGCGTTGGCTTTTGCTCTGATCGTTTTTGTGACGAAAACCTCGCAAAAGCTGAGCGCCTTCATTTCCATTCTGGGCATCCTTGTATCGTTTGTACTGTCGGTTGCTATTGGGATAGGCGTACTTCAACGTGGCGAATTCTTAATAGAACATCCTTTAAAAGTCGTTGTTCCCTGGTTCAGTATGCATGGGCTCACGATCGACGTAGGAACACAGATCGATCCTACCTCGGCCATGATGCTTTTCGTGGTGACGTTGGTCGCGTCTTTGGTCCAGATCTATTCTCTCGGCTATATGCACGGAGATCCTGGATTTTCCCGTTTTTATTCCTACCTTTCACTCTTTGCCGCCTCGATGCTGGGGTTGGTCATTGCGCCGAACCTCCTGCAAATGTTTGTCTTCTGGGAACTGGTCGGCCTGTGTTCCTATCTGCTGATCGGTTTCTGGTACGAGAAGAATTCAGCGCGTGAAGCAGCGAAAAAAGCTTTTATTACCTGCCGCGCAGGGGACTTCGGCTTGTTGCTGGGGATTATCCTTCTGCAAGTGAACTTCGGAACCCTTGATCTGCAGGAACTCGCTGAAATGATCCCGAATTTTGCGCAGTACACGACCCTTTCGGCCGGCGCGCTGACCGCAATCGCGATCGTGCTGTTTCTTGGGCCCATGGCCAAATCCGGTCAGTTTCCATTCCATGTCTGGCTTCCCGACGCGATGGAAGGCCCTACTCCGGTCAGTGCACTGATCCATGCGGCTACCATGGTTGTGGCAGGGGTCTATCTGGTTGGCAGAACGCTTACGCTGTTCATTACGCTTCCTTCGGCAATGGTTTTTATAGCGATTATCGGCGGTTTCACCGCAATCTTTGCGGCCTCTATTGCCTTAACGCAGACCGAGATGAAAAAGATCCTGGCTTACTCAACGGTTTCCCAGCTCGGCTACATGATGCTGGCCCTTGGAGCAGGAAGCCTTACCGCGAGTATGTTTCATTTGTTCACCCACGCTTTCTTCAAAGCGCTGCTCTTCCTTTGCGCAGGCGCTGTGCTTCATGCGATGCACAACGAAGCCAGCATTGCGAAATACGGCGGTTTGAAAAAATACATGCCGGTCACTTACTGGACCATGCTGGTTGGCTGCCTGGCCATTTCCGGTATCTTTCCATTTGCCGGCTTCTTCAGTAAGGACCTGATCCTGGAAGTCACCTATGCTGCTTCATCGTTATCGGGACATGCTGCCGGTCCATTCCAGGGCGTCTACACGGTCCTGTTTATTCTGGCAGCGTTGACGGCCCTACTGACGGCATTTTATATGTTCAGGATGTTCTTCATCTGCTTCCACGGTGAACTCAGAAGCCATGATGCGCATCCGCATGAAGCACCGAAGACCATGACGATCCCGCTCATCATTCTTGCTGTGTTTTCGCTGGCCGGCGGCTGGGTAGGCTGGCCGGGACTTGGGGAAGGACATGCTTTTGGTTACTTCATCCGATTGGGCCATTTCCATGAGGTGGAAACCAACTGGTTCCTGATCATCCTGTCAACAGCTTTGGCGTTGATCGGAATTGGAACGGCTGCGCTGTTCTATCTGAAGAAGACATTCTCAGCTGAAGCCGTTGCCCAAAAGATCCCGTTCCTGTATAAGCTTTCGCTGAACAAATACTATATCGATGAATTTTACCTCTGGATCATCCGTCACATCATTGATGCATTCGGCCGGATTTTGTGGTGGGTTGATGTGGTTGTGGTCGACGGTATTGTCAACGGTCTCGCGAAGCTTACCCGGGATTCGGGTGATGCTGCCCGCAGAGTCAATACAGGACAGCTTCAACACTATGCCATGGTCTTTTTTGTCGGCGTAATCGTTCTGATTATGCTATTAACGACGGCAGACTTAAGTCAACTGAATATCGGGCTGCTGGGAGGTGTCAAGTAATGAATTTTCCTGTCTTAACCACCATTTTACTGGCACCGATCATCGGTGCGCTGATCAGTGTCTTTATACCGAAAGAGAAATCCGGCGCGATCAAAGCCGTTGCCGGCATCACGACGTTTATTTCCCTTGCCCTGTCCATTTTTGTGTATTATATTTATTACACGCAGAACTTGGCTGTCGGCGGGTTCGCCTTTACGGAAGATATTCCGTTTGTGACGGATTTGGGTGTTGTCTATTCGCTTGGGGTTGACGGCTTGAGCCTGCCGCTCCTGCTGCTGACCAACGTTATTGGTTTTTCAGCAGTGTTTTCCCGTTCCTGGAGTGTCGAGAAAAGAGCCAAAGAGTTCTATATCCTGCTGCTGATCCTGATTGCCGGGGTTATGGGAACTTTCATTGCCAGAGACCTGTTTATCTTCTTCTTGTTCTATGAAGTGGTGGTCATTCCAATTTACATCATGGTAATCATCTGGGGAAGCGGCAGCAAAACAAAAGATGTTAACAAAGAATACGCCGGTATGAAACTGACGATCTATCTACTGATCGGAAGTGCCTTCCTTCTGGCCGGATTGATTTGGATGTATGTATTGGCCGGCAATATGCTCGGAACGCCAACCTTTGATATTGAAAAGCTCGCGACACTGAACTTCTCCGAAAATCTTCAGATTGCGATCTTTGGCCTGATGGCGCTTGGCTTCACGTCCCTGATCTCCATGTTTCCATTTCACTCTTGGTCACCGGACGGATATGCCGGTGCGCCGACTGCGGTTTCCATGATTCACGCCGGTGTTCTGAAAAAGATTGGCGGCTATGGTCTTATCCGGATCGGTATCTTTATCTTCCCGCTCGGTGCTAAATTCTGGGCGCCGCTGATTGCGATCCTGGCTGTCTGCAACGTGCTGTACGCGGCGTTCATCAGCCTGGCCCAAAAAGACATGAAATATGTCGTCGGATATTCCAGCGTGAGCCATATGGGTTTCGTACTGATCGGTATCGCATCGCTTAATGTAATTGGTTTGAACGGTGCGGTTGCCAATATGTTTGCGCATGGTGTCATGGCGGCTCTGTTCTTCTCGGTCGTCGGCTATATCTATGCTGAAACGAAAACCAGGCATATCCCTGATCTCGGAGGGGTCGCACATCAGATGCCGCGTCTAGCCGGTGTGTTCCTAGTAGCGACGATGGCTTCGGCCGGATTGCCGGGCTTAATCACGTTTGTTCCTGAGTTCACCGTATTTATGGGCGCTTTTAGCGAACCTGCCATCAGGATTCCTGCGATTCTGGCCCTGACGGGAATTATTATTGGAGCCGTCTATGTCCTCAGAATGGCAGCCAATGTACTGTTTGGGCCACGCAAGACAGAATGGGACGGGAAAATGGATATCAAAGGCTCCTATATGATTCCGGTCATCGTTCTGGTCGCGTTCACCGTCATCTTCGGTTTATTCCCATCCTTGCTGATGGATATGGTCAATTCAGGGATAGAGCCTATTGCTGAAAGACTGGTCGAGGCCAGCTCCCAGATAGGAGGTAACCTGTAATGAATATAAACTTTTCTTTATTTACCACTGAAATTGCAACGGCACTTCTTGGACTGGTGATCCTGGCTGTCGGCTTGTTCCTGTCCAAAGAAAAACGGCATAGGCTTGGTTACGTCATTGCCGTGGGACTTGCGGTGATCCTGGTATACAGTTTCGGAAGCTATGGACAGAATACCAGTGTGATGGACGGCATGTTCATCGTCGATGATTTTGCCGTGTTCTTTAAACAGCTGTTCCTGATAGCTGCCGTTCTGGTCATCCTGACCTCGACAGTCTATGTCAAAAAAATGGGCGGCAACTATGAGTTCTATGTCATTACGCTCGTGGCTGCGCTGGGCATGATGGTGCTGGTTTCCGCCGGAGACCTGCTGACACTTTATGTCGCGCTGGAAACCATGACAATTTCATTCTACATCCTGGCAGGCTACAAGACCGATCTGAAGTCCTCTGAAGCCGGGGTCAAATACCTGATTCTTGGAGCGGTCTCCTCCGGAATCCTGCTGTACGGTTTAAGCCTGGTCTATGGCATGACTGGTACGTTTGTGATCCGTGATATTGCTGAAAGCATTAAGCAGATGGATGGATTGTCACCGGCGATTCTCGTCGGAATCATCTTCCTGCTGTCAGGACTTGGCTTTAAAGTTTCGCTGGTGCCTTTCCATATGTGGTCACCCGATGTCTACGAAGGTGCGCCGACACCTGTCACCACCTTCCTCGCCACCGGGTCCAAAGCGGCTTCTTTTGCAGCGTTGGCCCGTATCCTGATTGAAGCACTGCCAAGCTACAGCGGACAATGGACGTATATCCTGGCGATTATGGCTGCGATGACGATGGTGATCGGAAACATTGCTGCCATTCCGCAGACCAATATCAAGAGAATGCTTGCGTACTCAAGTATCGCGCAGGCCGGCTATATTATCACGGGGATTATCGCTATGAGTTCCGCTGGGATCAAAGCAGTTGCGTTCTATTCGATGGTGTATGTGTTTGCGACGATCGGTGCTTTTGCGGTTGTCATCACATTCTCCCAGAATACGGGGAGTGAAGAGATTAAAGATTATGCAGGGCTTGCCCAGCGTTCACCGTTTATGGCCGCCGTGCTGACGGTATGTCTCCTGTCGATGGCAGGGATACCGCCTCTCGCCGGTTTTGTCGGCAAACTTTATTTGTTTTCTTCGATCGTCAACCAGGGCTATTTATGGCTTGTCATTCTCGGTCTGGTCATGAGCATGGTTTCCGTCTATTACTATTTGCTTGTGGTTAAAGCCATGTATATGAACGATCCTATATCCAGCACACCGATCAAGGTTCCGGTCGGAACCAATGTTACCCTACTGCTGATTCTGGTCCTTACGCTGGTTCTCGGTATCTATGCCGAACCACTGTCAGTACTGGCAAATATGGCTGGAAATGCGATGTTTCCTTTCTAAATGTAAGTTAAGCAAAATTTGTTCAGATAGTCGAGAGACGTCTCAGTTATATATGAGACGTCTTTTCTCATCTTAGCGTTGATAATTTTTGGAGCAAGGCTGTAAAATCACGGAATCTGTGATATATTATCTCTACCTGGATAACGTGTTATTTCGGCATGATTTAACTATTTATTGACAATCAGCAAAGGAGAATTATAGGTGATATTCATCTTGGATAATTATGACTCATTCACATACAATCTGTATCAGTATTTCGGAGAACTGGAGGAGGAAGTACTTGCTCGGCGTCCTGAGGAGTGTACGATTGCCTGGATCCAGCAGCTGGAACCGGAGCTTATTGTGATTTCTCCGGGTCCCTGCTCACCGAATGAAGCGATCTTTGCGCTGGAAGTCATCCGGCATTTCCAGGGAAAAATCCCGCTGCTGGGCATTTGCCTTGGACATCAGGCGATCGGGCAGGTTTTTGAGGCTGAAGTTGTCCGGGCCAAGACGCCGGTCCACGGCAAAGTATCGAGCATCACGCATGACCGGTCCGGCGTATTCCGAGATATTGCCAGCCCGTTTACGGTAACCCGCTACCATTCTCTGGCCCTGCGCAGAAACAGTATACCTGCTGACTTTATTATTTCCGCGGAAACAGAAGACGGTCAGGTGATGGGAATCCGTCACCGCTATTTGCCGATTGAAGGAGTACAGTTCCATCCAGAGGCCATTCTTACAGAAAACGGTCATCAGATGCTGCGGAACGCAGTACAGGATGCCCGCAGGTGGCTCAGTGAACACGGTGAATCAAAGATGATTCAAGCGTTAAAAGCATCAGTAATACCACAAACAATTCAGAAAACAGGAATGCCAGGAATACCAGGATCAGTAATGATATTGGAAACACCAGGATTAAAAATATCAGAAACCCACGGAGCGCCTGATGAAGGCGAAATCAAGCAGAATGTCTGGCAGGTTAGGCCTTTTATCACAGATTTGAAGCCGTTCGAGCTGCTTCAGGTGTTTAAAAATACCAGAGATCCTTTCTTCTTGGACAGCGGGGACGGCTATACCGAGCTTGGGAAGTATTCTTATTTCGGGGCGGATCCTTTTATAAAGATCAGTGCTTATAGACATCAGTATAGCATCGCAAAAAACTGCAAAGACGAGGAACTGATCGCTTATTCCGCAGGGCAGTACAGCCTTACAATTTTGAACGATTATGTCTTGAAACATCAGGCTCCTTCCGCGGCACCTTTTCCATTTGCCGGAGGGGCTATCGGATACTTCAGCTACGATCTGAAAAATGAGATTGAAGAATTGCCGATACGGGTTAAAGATGACCTTGGGATGCCGCTCTGGCGGCTGGCCTGGTATGACGGGATTGTTGTCTACGAACACGCAACGGGAACTTACAGTCTGACAGCCTGCGGCATGACGGATCAGGGCTGCTGCGACGCCTCTCTTGCGCAGGAAAGACTTGATAAACTGGAGAAACTTCTCCAGCACTATGTAGAGGAACAATATTTGGCCAATGGTTCAGCAGAGCGTTCCTGCACAGGGAATGAATTAGCTGTTTCCGGTATTTCCTTTGCCGAAATCCATAAAGCTGTCTCCCGGGAACAATATTACAGGGATCTGCAGCAGGTTATCGATTACATTTATGCCGGTGATATTTATCAGGCGAATCTGAGTCAGATGTTCAGTGTCAGGTATGAAGGAGATCCCTGGGATTTGTATGAACAGCTTCATCGCAAGAATTCTGCTCCGTTTGCTGCGTTCTTGCCGTATCCCGATTTTCAGATCCTGTCATCCTCTCCGGAACGGTTTATTCAGATTACACCGGACGGAAATATTGAAACGCGTCCAATCAAGGGAACCCGGCCAAGGGGGAAAACGCCGGAGGAAGACCAGAAACTTGCAGATAAGCTGGTTAATAGTGAGAAAGACAGGGCTGAACTTACCATGATCATCGATCTCGAACGCAATGACCTTGGAAGGATCTGTGAGTTTGGATCGGTGCTTACCACAGAACTGCTGACCCTGGAGAAATACCCGACTGTCTGGCATCTCGTTGCCACAGTTGTTGGGAAACTTAAGAAATCCTTACAACCGGAAGAACTGATCAAAGCCATTTTTCCGGGCGGCTCGATTACCGGCGCGCCCAAAATCAGAGCAATGGAAATTATCGATGAGCTTGAACCGTACAACAGGGGTGTTTACACCGGGAGCATCGGCTATATTGGTTTCGACGGGGCTTGGGACCTGAACATTGTGATCCGGACCATTCTGCTGAAAGAGAAAATGGCGTATCTTCATACCGGTGGAGGGATTGTTGCCGATTCGATCCCCCAAAAAGAATATGAAGAAACGATCCATAAAGCAGGAAGACTCCTGGAAGTTTTGGGGGTAAAGCTTGATGGGAAATCAGAAAAGTAAAAACAGAAGCTTCGATAAAATCGAGCCTGTCGGTGTCTTTGAAACGATAAAGGTTACTGCCGACGGGCTTATCGTGCCTGAACTGCATTGGGAGAGGATGAGCAAGGGCGGTAAGCTTCTTGGAATCACCATTCCCGCTTATGAGGAATGGCTGAACAAGATCGAAACTTACCTAAGAGAAACTAAAATTGAGCAGCTGCCTTTTGCTTTGAGAGCAGAAATCAGGAAAGATCCGAGTCTGATTTCCAATCAAAGCCAAAACCATAATCATAATCATAATAACCAGTGGCTTTTCAGCACTAGAGCGATTTCCTATACTCGTGAACAATATGAAGAGGGTGTTCGGGTTGTGTTTATGCCAGAACACCGGGTTGACCCTATACCGCTCAACTACATTAAATCCGCAGATTTTCTGGATACTGCCGCTGCCCTGCGCGCGGTGCAGGGCGGCGGTGCGTTTGAAGGGATCTGGTTGAACAGCAGGGGCCAGATAATTGAGGGGACTAGAAGCAATGTTTTCTTTGTAAAGAATGGGCATCTTTATACGCCTTCTCTGGAAAGCGGCTGCCTGGCCGGTATCAGAAGAAGGATCGTGATAGAAAAAGCCCTCGAGCTGACCATACCGTTCAGTGAAGGTGTTTATTATCCTGAAGACTTATTGAATGCTGATGAAGTTTTCCTTACCAATTCCCTGATGGAGGTCATGCCGGTAAGTGAACTGGAAGAAAAAGTATTTCGGCTTGATGGAACACTTGGGCGTCGGCTGCTCCTTGCCTATTTGAACTGGAAAAACTCGTAGTGAAAATGTCCCATATGCAGGCCGCAGGTCTTTAATTCTCTTTCCAGTTTGATCCTCATCGGTTCCGGGCCGCAGAAATAGACATCAACAGTTTCGGTCTTGGGCACCGCTTCGCAAATAGCTTCGGCATCCAGGAACCCTTTCGTCTGGAGATCATGCAGATGCACGCGAATATCGCTCCCGGCTGCAAGGTTTTTTATTTCATCCAAATAGGGTCCTTCGGCTTCGTTGTTATAACAGTAAAACAGGTCAATGGAATATTGCGGAGGGATCGCAGACTGGTAAAAGCTGCGAAATGGCGTAATGCCGATTCCGCCCGCTAGCCAGACCTGACGGTTTGATCCGGCCTTATAATCGAAGCGGCCATGGGGGGAGGTTACGGCAAAAGTATCTCCCTCCTGAACGTTTTCCAGTAAAGCAGAGGTGTGATCTCCCAAAGCCTTAATCGCAAACTGTATCTCATTCTTTCGGAAAGACTGGCTTATCGTGAACGGATGAGAAGGAAATTTTTTGCCTTCCTCGGTAAACTTGATAAAAGTAAATTGTCCTTCTTTATAGCGGATTCCTTTATTAAAGACTTTGCCGGTGATTTCAAGGGTATCTTTGGCGACCGTGCGGATGTTCGTTACGACATAGCGGGACTGAAATGCTGTTCTTTCATAGAATCCTATACTGTAGATTGCCGAAGTCAGACCGACCAGATTGACCAGATTCAGCCACAGCCCCAGGGCGCTTAAGCCTGTAACGGCATAGTCCGAGCTGCCGTAATAATGAATAATTCCGATCATATAAGGAATGAAAAAGAGCTTGTGGATGTTCTTCCATTTTTCATAATTCATTTTCCAGATGAAGAGGGCAAGCAAAATTAAGACGATAAAAAGCAGCATACTCAAATTAGCGATCCCGGAAAAAAACTCCGCCCCATTTTCTACCCCTGGTGGCGGCCCATTCAGACCATGTGGACCCGGTCCCAAATTAGCTCTGTTTTCCCCGTAATGATTGCCCTTGCCTGCATCAAGCGTAAACCGATGCACAAAGATCAAAAGAACACTTATGATACTTAAAACTTTATGGTAAAGGTAGCTTTTATCCAGGCCATGGAACAGGGAGTCCAGCAGCGGATGACGGGTTGAAATAAAATTGACCCAGGCAAAGCAGACCAGCATGAGTGAAGCAGCCATCTCGGAGTATTGTCTGATCGGGGTAACATCCTTTAATGGTTCGCTGACTGACCAGAAGATAAAGGTCAGGATCAAAGTAAGCAGAATGAACAAAGGGCCTTGACGTTCACGCATGTTTTTATCCTCCAAGTGTAATAGAATAGTAAAGGAATAAAGCAATCATACTATAGTGCTGCTATAGTATGATGAGGTAATATATTCCACACAGACCTGCTTTTTTCCTTTAAGCGCTGTTGGATACAGTGTATCACATCTGCAATTCCCCATCAGAATCAGGTGTTTATCAAAAAATAGTCCGGGATCATCATTTTTATCAGCTAACTCTAGCGGAAACTAGGATTATTCAGTATAATATACCCGTGTGAATTAAATAATTGTTTTTGTTTCAAAACAGTGGGGATGTAGCTCAGCTGGGAGAGCGCTTGCTTCGCATGTAAGAGGTCGTGGGTTCGAATCCCATCATCTCCACCAAAATTTGTCCGGGAACCCGCTATTCATGCGGGTTTGCAGTTTTTAAAGCAGGAATTTTCCTCTTTTTTTTATTTGATTGCCGGGTTATCCGTTTTAATATCCAAATTCGTTCTAATCGCGCCTGGGAAAAACTAAGATTCGAATCCGGATTCGAATCTGGCAAGCCACTTTCCCCACTTCCCATATGGAATCGCTGCCTTGGCCTCCGTCAGGCAGGCCTTGATTTGAACGCAGTTCTGGAGCATGATTTTGTCGGTCCCGTTTTTAATTAAGTTAATCTCGGTGGCGATTTACGAGGGTGTCCGAGCAGATAATTTAACATTCATTCTGGTTACACTCTCTTAACTAATGATATTTTACAGATAACGCTATAAAATATTTTGGTCTCCAGACGAGTGTGAGGGTTTCAGCCCCGGTCTGGCGGGATGACCGTGCCAAAAGGATGTTCAGATAGACATAAGCGGAGCTTTTGGGTCGGGATATTGTCACGAATATGTAAAACTACCTTTTTCCTGGTTTGCAATTTAAGAAGCTTGAAAGCATTGTAAACGTTCTGTCTTATCATTGGTTACATTATATTCGGCAATCAGATGACTGGTTTGATCGACCGCCGTTTGTACTCTTGAAGCAACAGGCGAAAAAAATAAAAGGTGGATTGATAAGGCATTTGGTGTATAATTCTTTGTCTTTGAATGTATAATACGCATAATAATTGGGTCGAGTTATACAGGGGTGATTACCATGAACGATAATATCATCGGTATTCTAGATATTGTGCTCAGAAGCATACTTTCAGTTATTATCTTATTTTTGTTAACTCACTTATTGGGAAAAAAACAACTCTCTCAATTAAGCTTTTTTGATTACACAATAGGCATTTCTATTGGTTCCATTGCTGCATCTTTAGCAATAGATAATGAAATTCCTTATTTACACGGAATACTCGGAATTCTTATTTATGGTAGCTTTGTATTGCTGTCTTCTTATGTATCCCGGAGAAGTATCCGGGCCAGAAAATTTTTATGTGGAGTACCGACGATTTTGATACAGAATGGCAAATTGATCGAACAAAACCTAAAGAAAGCCAGATTTCATATCAATGAAGTAATGGAGGAATGCAGGAACAAAGGTGCATTTAGTATTAGCGATGTAGAAAACGCAATCCTTGAGACAAGCGGCCAAGTCAGTATTCAACTTAAAGCACAAAAACAGCCTTTAACACCTGAAGATATGAATATAAATACTTCCGCTAAAGGTATTGCTGCCAACCTGATTATTGACGGAACAGTCTTAAAAAAACATCTCAGCCTTGTGAATCGGGATGAAAAGTGGTTAACTCATGAATTGAAGAAACAAAAGGTTAATTCGGCGCAAGAAGTTTTACTGGGGTCTCTTGATTATGACGGCACATTGCATATAGACTTAAAAAACAATGATCCAGTCCCTTTTGACGTACTTGAATAATCGTTATTCTGTTCGAGCTTTGAATAAACATAACTCCATACAAACGGGTAATTGACAAAGTTATTACATCCATAATAAAATATCGGTAAGCTTCCAAGACTGGCGGACATATGGGTTTAACCATAAGGGATTGGAAGAGTTCAAACGTCGACCGCCTGGGCAGTATAAATATTGTCCAGGTTTTTTTATTTTCTGAATCACCCTCATAAAATTTAGAACCTGGCAAATCAGGAGGGTTAACGTGAATAATACAGGATGGGAAAACTTCAAAGATGGCAGATGGCAGCAGGAAATTGATGTCAGGGACTTCATACAAGCAAATTACCAGCCTTATGAAGGAGATGAAACTTTTTTAACGGAGGTAACGAACCGGACTCAGGATATCCTAGAGAAACTTTCAAGGTTGCAAAAGCTTGAGAAGGAATTTGGCGGCGTGCTGGATATCGATACCTCAACGGTTTCTTCATTGCTAAGCTATGGACCGGGCTATCTGGACAAGGAAAAGGAACTTATCGTTGGCATTCAGACCAACAGGCCGTTAAAAAGAGGGGTCAATCCTTTTGGCGGGATCAATATGGCCAGGAAGGCCTGCAAGGCCTATGGTTATACCATGGATGAGAAAATCGAAAGAGAGTTCTTTTACAAGACGACGCACAATGACGGTGTTTTCCGTGTCTACACCGATGAGATGAAGGAAGCTCGCAGGAGCGGAGTCATTACCGGACTGCCGGATGCCTATGGACGGGGAAGGATCATCGGGGACTACAGGCGTGTAGCACTATATGGCGTTGACAGGCTGATTGCAGGGAAAAAAGAAGATAAGCGCAAAAAGGGTCAGCTGCTGATGGACATGGAGAATATCAAAGTAAGCGAAGAATTGTACAAGCAGATCGATTTTTTAGAAAAGCTGAAAAAGATGGCGGAGCTTTACGGTTTCGATATATCCCAACCGGCCGTAGATTTTAAAGAGGCGGTCCAGTGGTTGTATTTTGGCTATCTTGGCGCGATTAAGGAACAGAACGGTGCCGCCATGTCCCTGGGAAGGGTCAGCACATTTCTGGATATCTATGCTCAGCGGGATATTGATCAGCAAAGATTGACCGAACAGCAGGTCCAGGAGATCATAGACGATTTCATCATTAAACTGAGAATGGCCCGGCATCTTCGGACACCTGAATACAATGAGCTTTTTGCCGGGGATCCCATGTGGATCACGGAGGCTATCGGAGGTATGGGCGGGGACGGAAGGACGCTGGTTACTAAAATGTCCTACCGTTTCTTGCATACGCTATATAATCTGGGGCTGGCACCCGAGCCTAACCTAACAGTGCTGTGGTCCACGGCACTGCCGGAGGCTTTTAAACGTTATTCCGCCAAGGTGTCTATCGATACCGACTCTATACAGTATGAGAATGACGATGTAATGCGTCCTTTATATGGGGATGACTATGGGATCGCCTGTTGTGTATCGGCGATGAAGATAGGCAAGCAAATGCAGTATTTCGGAGCACGCTGCAACCTGCCAAAGATGTTGCTTATGGCTTTAAACGGCGGAAGGGATGAAATCACCGGCAAACAGGTCGGGCCTGTATCCGAAGGGGTTAAGGACGGTTTGCTGGAATACGGGGATGTCATGAAGCGCTTCGCTTTTTATCAGGGATGGCTCACCAGGCTGTATGTCAATACCATGAATGTCATCCATTATATGCATGACCAGTATGCCTACGAGAAGCTGCAGATGGCATTGCATGACACGGATGTCGAACGCTTTATGGCTTTCGGAATCGCCGGACTTTCCGTGGTTGCGGATTCTTTGAGTGCGATCAGGTATGCCAAAGTCCGGGTAGTCAGAAACGAGAAAGGCCTGATCCAGGACTTTGAAATAGATGGAGAATACCCACGGTTTGGCAATGATGACGACCGTGTGGATTTGATTGCTGCAGAGTTGACAGAGGATTTTATCGAGGAACTGAGAAAGACGCCTGCTTACAGGAACGCCGTGCACACCCTTTCGGTGCTGACAATTACCTCCAATGTGGTCTACGGCAAAAAGACAGGTGCAACCCCGGACGGAAGGAAAAAGGGCGAAGCTTTCGCTCCCGGTGCTAATCCGATGCACAACAGAGAGGCAAACGGGGCACTTGCATCGTTGAATTCTGTTTCAAAGCTTCCGTATGAAGCCTGCCGGGACGGGATATCCTGTACTTTTTCCATAACTCCTTCCACCATCGGCAAGAACCCTGAGGAACAGAAGAGCAACCTGGTAGCGGTCTTAGACGGCTATTTTGATATGAAGGCCCATCACATCAATGTTAACGTTTTGAACCGTGAACAACTGATTGACGCTATGGAGCATCCGGAACGCTATCCCAACCTGACGATACGCGTATCGGGTTATGCAGTCAACTTCAACAAGCTAAGCCGTCAGCAGCAGCAGGAGGTCATCAGCAGGACCTACCATGAAAGGTTATGAGGCAGTAAGCAGATGAGCGGCAAAGCGGAAGAGATAGGAAAGATGGGAAGGATACACTCCATTGAGACCCTTGGAGGAGCGGATGGACCTGGATTGAGAATGGTTATTTTCATGCAGGGATGTCCATTGCGCTGTATCTATTGCCATAATCCCGATACTTGGGATAGGAAGGGGGGGAGGGAGTTTACCGCGGAAGCTTTGGTGCAAAAAGCCATGCGTTACCGCACTTACTTTGGCCGGGAAGGCGGTGTCACGCTCTCCGGCGGAGAGCCGCTTATGCAGCCCCTTTTTGCGGCAGGACTGTTTAAACAGCTTAAAAAGGCCGGTATCAACACGGCTCTGGATACTGCCGGCACAATACTGTCGGAGGAGGTAGCCGAGGTTCTGGCAAATACCGACACAGTCCTGCTGGATATCAAAATGCCGGATCAAGAGCGGTATGATCAATATATCGGAGGCAGTCTAAGTACGACAATGGATTTTCTACATGCGGCTTCGGCGGCAGGCTGCCGGATATGGATACGGCATGTGGTAATACCGGGCATCAACGACAAGAAAGATGATATTGTTAGCCTGTGCAGTCTTATTCGTGATAGCGGAGTAGCGGTAGAACGATTAGAGCTATTGCCTTATCACAAGATGGGTATTGAAAAATATAAGCTGCTGGGACTGTCATACCGGCTGGCCGATGTTCAGGAACTCGAAGAAGGAAGACTTGCCGAGTTGCTGAAGTATTGTTCCAAAGAGCTGCCGGAACGACTCCGGGCTATTAAAAAATGAAAACGTTAGGAGCTCTTCTAATATCCGAATAATTTAATGCCTTAATGGATATCCTAAGCTTGCATATAATATAAAGGGGATTGCAGTAATGCCAATTTTTTTGTTGCATCCGTTTTATGCTGTGACTTTTACTTTGCTCTTAATCGTCATTGTGCCTAAAAAAGATATTCGACGATTATCTTTGTTTGGTGTTGTCTTAGGTGGAATGATGGATTCTATTGTCCACGCTTTCGGGTATTTTACTGGATTATTTTATTGGACGGATTTTGGCCCTTTTGGCTTCATTGGCGTTCATCTTTTTGCCAATATTGCCTGGACAGCGTTTTTCATTATCTATTTTTATTATTTACCAAAACAAAAGCCGTTTTATTATATTTCTATCGCAGCAGGAGTGTTTGCTTCGATCTTATACTATAATCTATTGCTTGATATAGGGATTTTTGAGGCTTCCAGCAGATTAATTCTGCCACTGATCGGTTTTACGGTTTGGTTTTTGGTTGCCACATGGGCATTTTTGAAATGGAGCCATTTTGTCGAGGATAAAAGCAGAGAGAAGATGTATCCCTATTAAGTATTGCGATTAAGCAATGCTTGAGGCTTTTTCATATTAATAATTCACTTTGTAAAGGGTGGGTGATTGGCCTTGGAAAATACCCATAATTTTTTTATCCCTAAAACCAATTTAATCGGCGTTGGGGCAATTAAGGATCTTCCTAATCAATTATTGTCCTGGAAATTAAGTAAAGCGTTGATTGTGACTGATAAGAATATGATCAAACTTGGGTATGTTGAAAATATTGAAAAGATACTGAAGAGTCTATTTATTTCCTACGATATTTTTGACGGGATTTTACACCCCAATCCGACAGTATCTTTTGTTGAGGATGGATTAAGATATTTCAAGCATGGCTGGAATGTCTTTAAA
Organism: Dehalobacter sp. 12DCB1; assembly: GCF_004343605.1. Classification (GTDB taxonomy): domain Bacteria; phylum Bacillota; class Desulfitobacteriia; order Desulfitobacteriales; family Syntrophobotulaceae; genus Dehalobacter. The sequence goes on along the minus strand of NZ_POSF01000013.1, from coordinate 198,894 downwards.
CGAGACTATAAATTAATCATTTCCATCGGCGGCGGGACAAATCATGATTGTGCAAAAGCAATTGCTGCAGTCGCTGTAAACGGTGGCTCGATTATAGACTATGAAGGATATAATAAAATAATTAAACCGATGATCCCTCTTATTACAATCAACACAACGGCTGGCTCTGCAGCAGAAGTAACAAATACTGCAATCGTCACGGACAATACAAGAAAGGTGAAAATGGTAATCACTTCAGCTTTATTGACACCGTTTATATCCGTAAACGATCCAATTTTTATGACCACGATGCCGAAGGAAGTAACATCCAGTTCTGGAATAGATGTTGTCTCGCATGCGATAGAAACGTTTGTTTCGACAGAGGCATTTCCGATTACAGATGCTTTGGCTTTGGATGCATTGAGGTTGTCATTTGAGTACTTACCGAGAGCCTATGAGAACGGCAATGATTTGGAAGCCAGAGAAAAAATGATGTATGCCAATATAATGGCAGGGCTTGCTTTTAATAACGCCGGTTTGGGTTATGTGCATGCAATGGCGCATCAGCTGGGTGGTTTTTATAATGGAACGCATGGATTCAATAATGCGGCTTTGCTACCCCATGTTTTTAGATTCAATTCCACGGCGATACCGGAACATCGGATTTTGAAATTATGCGAAGCCATGGGCACTGTTACACGTCATAAGGATCAAGCAATAAATATTATTATCGAATCAATTAAACACTTGTCTTCTGTAATTGGTATCCCCGAAAAACTATCAATGTTGGGTCTTAAAGAAGGTGATATTGAAAAGCTAGCCAATAATGCGATGAAAGACATTTGCACGTTAACCAACCCCAGACAGGGATCGATTGAAGATATCATCAATATCTACCAAGCTGCATTATAAAGCTCCTTAACTCTTTTTCCCGAAAAATACAGTTTCTTAAGCTTTTAAACGACCTTCTAAGGGCTTTATTTTTCTTTTAGGCTATTGTTTTTCAGGGGTCAATAGGGTTCAGGCTTAGAGCTAAAAACACCCTTCATCAGCCCCTATGTAGTAAAAAAGATCCTGGATTTTAAACCCAGGGTCTTGAGAAAAGAGCTATGAATATACTTAAAATCACTGGTGGTATGGTATAATTTAAACTTCTTTGGTTTTATCTAAACCAAACTGCTCTGCGTATTTGTTGTATAAAATTAGATCAAATCTGCCATTTTTTTCAGCAGCGGGTTTGATATCGATCAGAAACTGAAGCTTCTGTTTTTTTGATAAATAACTAAAATCATACCAAGTATACAGTTTCAAATTATTTTACCTCCCGAAATTCTAGATCTAAAACGTCAGCCGCTAACACTGAATCTAATAAATCTGTTGCTTTCTCTTTAGTCATACATCTTACTTGCATCATTTCACTAATAAACATATAACGGGCACCTTCCAACATTTTGGTATCTTCTTTTCCCAATTTACCAAGGAGGCTTTTTCGCGTTAAATCACGGATTATCTCTGTTCCTTTGAGAATATCACCGCTTTTCATCTTTTTGGTATTTAAATCAGTACAGTATTTCTGATTTTTATAAAGCAAGGGATCAGTAACTCCCTTATTAAAATTTTCAAGAAGATCCTCAAAGACGGAGGGTTGAACCAGCTTCCGGATGCCAAAGCTTTCAGCTTTATCCTGAGGAATCATCATCTGCATCCTGGTTTGGGGTACATTAACAATATAGTAAATTCTTTTTTTCCCCAAGATTTCCTTTTCTTCAATAGCTTCGATAGTTCCGACTCCATGCAAAGGATAGATAATCTGATCGCCAACTTGAAACATATATTCACCTCCCTGAGTCAGTACCTTATTAAGCATATCATATAAAACAATATATAGCAAATCAATTATTTTATCATTTATAAAAATGTATGTCAATGATTAATGTAATTAAATACATCCTTGCGAGCTGCTTAACGAATAAAAAGGCCTGAAATAAAGCAGCCTCCCTAGTGTTACATCCTAGGAAGGCTGCTTCTTTCAGACAATTACCAATTATTTCGTGTGCGTGGTTGGTAACAATCACGACAATAAACCGGTTTATCACCTGATGGTTGGAAAGGGACTTGAGTCTCTTTTCCACAAGTAGCACAGACAGCTGGGAACATTTCTCGTTGCGGACGACCGTATTGGTTGTTGGATCTTGACTGTGCTTTTCTCGCAGAGCGACATTCCGGACATCTGCCAGGCTCATTGGTAAATCCCTTTTCTGCGTAGAATTCTTGTTCGGAAGCGGAGAAGGAAAACTCACTTCCACAGTCCTTACAGGTTAAAACTTTGTCTTCAAACATAAAAAAACCTCCAAAATATATTACCCGCTTTATGGGAAGAATTCATAGCTTCCCATAGCTTTAGGCAATGGAGAGGTTATTAGTAAATCCACAAAATGAACGAGCTGCTTAAGTATAACTGCAATGAAAGTATATGTCAAAGGAATATTTCAAATATATAGCAAATTTGGTGGAGTTTTTTTGATTCTAGTAATAACTCAGTTTTAATATATCCTTGAACAAATATTCCATGCCTTTGACTGGGCTGGGTATTTTGACATCTGCTGCTTGTAATAGAGCCAGTATAAACGCTAACACAAAAAAGACCGAAAAGACGGCAAGTTCCCGCCAATGCTTATTTCTGACAAGAGCAGGGATTTCAAATAATCCTATGGCCACAAAAGCTATCGTTAATAAAAAAATCACGGCCATTTCCTTTCCTGTTATTTTGGCAACTTTCGTATTTTTGCTATTAGTAATGTTATTACAGGCGAAAATTCAAACGTAAGGGTGAAAAAAGGCCCTGTCCCAGTTGCAAAACCAACGTTTTGTGCCAGATAAGTAAATGACAGAATAGATAAACTAACAATGATACTTCCAATCGGAAGTACCAGTGGCCTATAGGAACGTAAATTAAATAATCGGGCTATCCCTAATACAGAGCCATAATACATGACGCTTACTTTGATGAACATTGCAATTAATAATAAAGTAATAACAAGCATTTCCAGCCTGGTTATGATCTCTGCCAGGTCTATCAGGCGCACTGATTCGATCGAAGGGGAAACCATAATCGTCGATGTTACTCCCAGCACAGCTGTATTGCGAACCGTATCAATTAATATGCTGCCCCCCCCAATGATTAATCCTAGGATAACAGACTTTTTTGCTTCTACTCCCTTGTTCACATAGGGCATTACCATGAGAAACACCACGATTTCACTAAAGGGAAGGGTCAGCATGACATGTGTACCCTGAATAAAATCCTTCAGGGAAAGATCAAAAAATGGCAGGAAATTGGTTAGTTGCATGTCTTTCAGCAGTAGAAAAAAAGTGATTAGGATTACAAATATGATGATCATGACAAATACAACACTGGTTCGGGCAAGGACCTCTATTCCATTGCGAACTGTCCAGGCGCAGATGCAAGCAAATAGAATACAAATTGCATACTTAGGAGTTTCCGGCATCAAGTAATACTTTATGATTTCGCCGACATAGGTTAACATAAAACCTGCAACAGAGCAAAAGAACCAAATATATAAGGCAGAAACCAGTTTGCCTAAATAGGGACCATAGACAATACGATTGATTTGTATCAGGTCCTTGCCGGGAAATTTACTCGCTAAGGCAATATAAACCATGGCAAGGGGGATACTTGCAGCCAATCCGGATAAAACAACCAGCCAAGTATACTGCTTGGTAATTATATTCGTAATTGCAACTACCATAACAGAACCCTGGACATATCCTGCAACTAAAAACATCAATTGTGAACTTGAGATGATTCCTCTTTCAAGTCTCATGAATTACTCCTTGGCAGGTACGGCAGGAGCGCTGATATTGCCTGTACTGCGCAGCGTGGTATCGATATTTAACGCTACTTCAATGTCCGGAAAGACCTCGTCCCATTTCATCTTTAGTTTCTTCCACTCGGAGGGGTATTTCCAATAGATTGACTCACCAAAACCGAAGATATCTGAATTGAGATCCTTGGCCGTTTTTAAAGCAGCTATGATTTCCTTTCTGATTTCTGCGGATAGTTCTTTTTCCAGAGAGGCAACATGGACTGGTGATGTTATGTCTTCTGAACCACTTTGGCTATTGATAATCCCTTCGGCTTTGATATCCAGCTTTATCAGAATCGTGTCATCTTGGATGACAGGTGTCATTTTACTCTTCGCACGCATAATCTCCAGGCTCACTGTACCATCACCGCTAGGGACAGCAACATTAATCATTCCGCCTTTTACTTTGTTGATAACCCATAACAGTCCGCGCGTTTCACGTTTATTCAGTTCGCCAACCAATTTATCATGCTTAAAAACTGCTGTCCCAAAGACTTCCACTGTTTTTTCATTTCCGTCACTGGTCACTCTAATCAAAGGTGCGATAGGAGCAGTGGTCTTGTTCATTAAACGACGAATAAAATCAATTAGCCTAACTGTTGGCGATTCAGACGTTACATTTTGCGTTTCAACTAATTTGGCAATATTAATTGCCGGCAGCTTCTCCAATTCAGGCGAAACATCAAGTACCTCATTTGCCCGGTCTTCGGAGACCACAATCAGAACATTAAAGCGAGTCTCATTATCCCGTATAAACGTATCAATATATTTTTGTATTCCTTCTTCAGCCAACTTCCTCTCGATTATCAAAACCTGATTATGTGGGAAATACAACTTGTGGCTGGATTCATGACTAAAATCCCTGATAATTTCAGAGGCAACATATCCCGTTCTTTTTATGTTCCAGTAAGCGTTTGTCCCGTTCCCGCCGCTCCCACCACTCTTATTTTTAGCAGAAGCAGATTTTAGTTCACCTGGTTTTACAACTTGTGTCGTCAATTGTATTTCTCCGGGTTTCTCGGCTTTATCTAAACCTACGCCAACCACGAACGATAAAGAATTTAACTCATGACGGCTCCAGCATCCGCTTATGGGTAAGGTTAACATGAAACACATTAAGATTTCTAAAATAAAACCCATGCGATTTTTCATCAATTGCCTCTTGTTTTCAACGTTATTAAAGCCGGTCTAACTCTTGTCTTCTTCTGAAGGACGGCTGGGTTTTAATCTAAACTCCTGGCGCTGAGGGTCATGCCAGCCTATCGTCCTGGGGCGGGCAAACATTGCCCAAATAGGCACCCTGATGAATGAATCTTTTAAGTCTTGCGTACTGAGGGGAGCGAAAGGTGATAAATAGGGGGTGCCAAAAGATCTTAAAGAAGCCAGATGAATAAATGCCCCCATTAATCCAAGTGCAATCCCAAACCCTCCCATTGCCCCGGCTAGGACAACAAGAATTAATCGTAAGATACTGCCGGAATCTGTTTGGGGAGGAACCACAAAACTGCAAATTGCTGTCAAAGCGATCACGATAACCATAGGCTCTCCGATTATTCCGGCGCCTACAGCAGCCTCACCAATAACCAAAGCCCCCACAATACTAACTGCTTGACCAATAGGGCGGGGCAAGCGAACCCCGGCCTCCCTGAGGATTTCAAATGTTGTTCCCATAATGAGCGCTTCTGCCATCGCAGGAAAAGGGACGCCCTCCTCGGATGCAGCCATGGTAAAAAGTAAGGAAGTAGGAATCAATTCCTGGTGAAAAGTTGTTAAAGCAACATAGATTGCCGGAGACGTAATAGAAATAAAAAAAGCTAAGGTTCTGAGGAGTCTAACCACGCTTGCAAAATAAGGCCGGGAATAGTAATCTTCAGCGCTTTGGAAACTTTCCATGAAAACCATTGGAACGGTAAGTACAAAGGGGGTCCCGTCCACAAAAATAGCCGCCCTTCCCTCCAAAATCTTGGCTGCCACAAGATCCGGTTTTTCACTGTTAGCAACTGTGGAGAAAATAGAAAAAGGAGCATCCTCAATGAACTGCTCGATATACCCTGATTCCAGAATTGCATCCGTCTTAATTCTTTGAAGACGCCGTTGAATTTCTTTGATAAGCTGTGGAGGAACGAGATCTTTAAGATAGGCGACACAAATCGTGGTTTTCGTTTGTTCACCTATTTTCATCGTTTCCAGAGTTAAATTCGGGTTTTTTATTTTACGGCGCAACAGGGTTGTATTGGTAAGTAAATTTTCGGTAAAGCCTTCCCTTGGGCCCCGGACAACGGATTCTGTTTTGGGTTCATCCACGCCACGAGTTTCCCATCCTTCAGTGCCAATGACTAAAGCATCTTTTGAACCATCCATCAGTAGAATCGTTTTTCCGGACAAACAGCCATCTACGACTTCATTGATCGTAGAAGCTTTTTGAACCATTCCTACCGTAAGCAGCGTTGCCTGAATGATACTCATATTATTCATTGGTGAGGTTTCCTGTTTGGAGCTTAGCCGGATATCATACATCAATGGTTTTATAATATTTTCGTTAATGATGGCTGTATCCGTCATTCCGGATAAGAAGACGATCGCACCACGTGTAACTCCCTGATCACCAAAGTTAAATTCCCGCATATTAACATCATAGCTATTTCCGAACACACCTTTTAGTGCAGTAAGGTTTTTGTTCAGATCGTCGAAAAGGTTAGATTGCGAATTCCCTGAATGATTGGCGTCAGCGCCGTTATGATTTGCTAACTGCCAAAAACGCAGTTTAGAATGAATGTAGCGGAACATACTGCTTTCATCCTTCCACTTTGAACCTAACCTTACGTAGTATTTCCCGTTAGGAATGAAGTTATTTATGAATACTGTTTTGGATTCAAAGATTGGCTGAGACGTAAGATTTGTGAACTGGAATATGGAATGGGATGAAACGGCGATATGTGTTATCTTTACTTGTAACTGATATTACAATGTGTTAGCATTGACGTAACGGATATGACAAAGGGAGCTAGGGCGATGGAGATCGCTCTTTTTAATGAGAAAAGAATATGAGCAATAACAATAAGATCCGGGAAAAGAAGATCTTGGGCATAGAGAAGAACATCTTTTTCGTAGGCCTGACAAGCTTTCTAACGGATACGACAACGAAAATGATTTATTCTGTGATGCCGTTATTTTTAATGTCCTTGGGAGCAACTAAAACGGAGCTCTCTTTGATTGAAGGGATTGCGGAGAGTACGGCATCCGTGCTTAAAGCGTTATCCGGCTGGTGGAGCGACAAGATCAGAAAGAATAAGCCATTTATGGTCATAGGGTATGCTTTCACGGCAGTTCTTTCACCCATGTTTTCAGTGGTAACCTCACCGCTGCAGATTCTGCTTATCAGATTTACCGAGCGGGTTGGCAAGGGTATCCGGACAGCGCCAAGAGACAGCCTGATTGCCGCGTCCTCTGAAGACGGCAACAAAGGTAAAAACTTTGGCTTTCACAAAGCGATGGATAACAGCGGGGCGATCGTTGGGCCGCTTCTAGCAGCAGGAATCCTGCTGCTGTTTCCAAATGATTACCGGCTGGTATTTCTTATAGCAGCCATCCCAGGCTTGCTGGGACTGATAAACATTATATGCTTCGTGAAGGAAGCAAAATCGGAAAAGATGGAGCCACTTGGAAAAATTACATTGAAGGACTTCCCGAAAAAGTACTATGCCTTTCTTGGAATCATCTTTATCTTTACGATGGGAAATTCAACCGATGCGCTTCTTTTGGTCAAAGCCAGTGATATTGGGATCAAAGACTCCTTGATTCCGATGATCTATCTGGTCTTTTACGCAGTGTCGGCACTCTTTTCCGTACCGGCAGGCATGCTGTCAGATAAAATCGGCAGAGAAAGACTGATTATTTTTGGCTATCTGCTGTATTCAATCCTATATTTCGGGTTTGGCAGAACAAACAGCGGAACCGTACTGGTATTGCTCTTTGCACTGTACGGACTCTACAGCGCAGCCACTGACGGCGTGCAGAAGGCCCTAGTGTCTGATTTGGTTTCCAAGGATAAACGGGGGACAGGGCTGGGCATCTACAACAGCCTTGTAGGTATTACACTTCTTCCGGCCAGTGTCATTGCAGGCTTGCTCTATGACCATGTTAATTACAGTGTGCCATTTTACTATGGCTCCGTGATGGCACTAATTGCGGCATTGTTCATGATGATCTTTTATCGGAAAGGTCTAACGCATCTTGGACCTGATGTTAAGTCCTAGGTGGTTAAGCGGAAAAAGTCAAATATAACAGAACAACGTTCAGTGAGATAATAAGACTTACGATTACCGCACCGGCAGCATTGGTGATTTTGCGGTTTGTCATTTCACCCATTATGTCCCGGCGTTTGGTGATCAGAAGCAGCGGAATGACTGCTGCCGGCAGCGCAAAGCTTAAGGTAACCTGGCTCATAATCAGCATCTTCATCGGGTTAAGGCCAAGCCACAGGAGAATGATGGCCGGAATCATAGTAATTGCCCGCCGGATATTGACCGGAATATCCAGACCAATGAACCCTTTCAGCATGCATTCCCCGGCCATAGCGCCAACGGTGGATGAAGAAAGGCCTGAAGCAAGCAGCGCCAGGCCAAAAGCGCCGCTGGATAAATTGCCAAGCAGAGGTGTCAGGGACTTGTGTGCCTGTTCGATGGAGTCGACCGGTCCCTGGTTAAAAAAAACGGCTGCAGCGATAATAACCATTGCAGCATTGACCAGGAACGCGATATTCATGGCAAAGGCAATATCAAAGCATTCCATTCGGAAATGCTTTTTTGCTTCGGCCAAATCATCGGAGGTACGTCTTGCTTTCATCAAGTCCGAATGGAGATAAATGACGTGCGGCATAACGGTTGCACCCAACATGCCGACGGCCACCATAATGCTTTCGGGACCTAGGCTTGGAACCAAAGTGTGCAAAGCGACTGCGGACCAATCCGGTTCAGCCAGGAACAGCTCGAGACAATACGAGGCCCCGATGACGGCCACCAGGCTGATGATAATTCTCTCAACCATGTGCTGGCCAAAACGTTGCAAATAAACAATGACGAAGGTCAGACATATGGTTATCAGGCCTGCTGTCACGAGCGGTATGCCGAAAAGTAGGTACAGGCCAAGCGTCGAGCCCAAGAACTCTGCCATGTATGTTGCAATAATGGCAAACAGCATGATAATCCAAAGTGAAAAATTTACCGGTCTGGAGAAAACACGCCCGCACTGTGTAGCAAGATCAACACCGGTAACAATGCCGAGCTTCGCCGACAGTGTTTGTAGGAAAATTGCCATCAGGTTGCTCCATAAGACAACCCAAACGAGATTGTAATTGAAATTGGAACCCGCGCTAATGTTGGTGGCGAAATTACCGGGGTCAATATAGGCGACACTCACGATGAAGGCCGGACCCAGGTACTTCAACGTGCCTTTGATCTTTTCCGGCCAGGTATTTTTAGGCAAAGGTAATGTTAATGAAGTTTGAACAAGGTTGATTTCTTTGCTCATTGTTTGAGTCCTCCAATTTTTCTGTTTACGGTCATAAAAGGCACGAAAACGATATAGGTATAACTAATCAAGGTGAGGCAAAGGAAGTGGGGAAGATGCTTTCACCAAGCTTAGAAGACTATTTAGAGGAGATTTACCGATTTTCGCTGTCACTTGATACAGTTCGTGTTACGGACTTAAGTCATAGGCTTCAAGTGGCTTTACCATCTGTGACCAAAGCTCTCTACAAATTGCGGGACTATGAATACATTAAGTACGAACCGTATGGCGAGATCAAGCTTACGGATAAAGGAAAAGAGTACGGGTTTTATCTGGTAACCAGGAATCAATTGCTGCAGGAATTTCTTGCCCTGATATGTAGCCAGTGTAATTTTGCTGCTGAGGCCGAGGCGATGGAACACTACCTCTCAGCTGCAACCATTGATGCAATTAAAACGTTGGTAGGATTTATCAAGAGCCATCCGTCCTGGAAACAAGAGTTTGATGATTTTGTTCAGATTCATTCGAAGGAGAATTTACTGTAGGCACTGTAATTTTGGGAGTTGTAGATTATTTCGATAGGTTAGCCTTAGCTAACTCTAAGGAGTGATTCTAAAATCAGGATATGTTAGATAGGAAAAAGTGTTACAGAATAAAGGTAAGCCTGCCACAACATTTGTTGGGCAGGCTTTTTTACGGTACTCATCAACATCTGACTTGCCGAGAAAGGCAATTCCTTAACTTACGATCCTGTAATACACCCGGGCCGTCAACGTATAGACGACCCCATAAATCAAGCCGAAGACCAAGATGGTACCGACCGTACAGCTGATGAACAGCGGGATATTTGTAAGATTTAACACTGCGAGCAGCTTGGTAATCATTTTAAAAGCGGCAAGGATGTGGATCCCAGCCATCAGGATCGGCAGAAAAAAGACCATTACGATCTGGCTGCTGATCGCGCGTTTGACCTCACTGCGGCTTAAGCCCACTTTTTGCATGATTTCAAAACGTTCCTTATCGTCATATCCTTCCGAAATCTGTTTGTAATAGATGATCAGTACCGTCGCCATCAGGAAAAGCGTGCCGAGGAATAGGCCCAGGAAAAGGAACCCGCCATATAGCGCATATGAGTCACCGGCGGCTGCCTGCCTGCATTTCATCGTGCTGATGTGGTCAGGAAACGGTGAGGGCAGCGGTTTATTCAGCACGGCTTTGATCGCATCATAGCAGACTAGCTTTTCTTCGTCGGTGCCATCAAGATTAAAGGAGATATCCCCTCTGATCGAACTTGCCCGATTGCCATAAGCAATTTTTTGCTGGGCATAAAGCTGGTCCAGCACGCTATCGTCACTGACTACCATAAAATAACCGTCGACAAGCCTGGCGTTGAACTGACCGGTAATCGGGATGCTGTCTAGATGTTCTCTGACTCGGAAACTCTGATTAAACAGGCTGAAAGATTCACCGATTTGCCTGCCATTGCTGTAGACCAGCACCTCATCGACAGCCAGCGCGACCTTTTTTCCGGTCAGATGCTCATATTCAGCAGTAGTAATAAAGCACAGTTCCGAGGCGTCGGAGCTGTTGACATAGTTATTGGTATCCGTGGTGAAAGTATCCCCGGCTTTACCCACAGCAAACGACAGTGCGGTATAATCGGTTAATTTGCTGAGCGTGCGGCCTTGCTCACTTACAGTGTCCTGAAGCTGGCGGAGTCTGCTTTCTATTTCTCCGTCAGCAGGATTTTTGAAGCCGACAGAGATATCAGTCGGAAAGCGGTTATCCAGCAGGTTTTCCATACCGTTGTACAGAGAGACGGTCGTGGAGACCATAACCAGCACCATGGTCGAGAGGATGCAAATATTGGACAACCCTACGGCGTTTTGTTTCATGCGGTAGATCATCCCGGACACGGCAATAAAATGTTTGGTCTGATAGAAAAAATGCTTGTTTTTACGCAGGAACTTTAAAAGTACAATACTACCGGCCGTAAACAGGCAGTAGGTGCCGATGATCACGAGAATCACAGCGATGAAAAACAGAGAAATCGCAGACAGCGGAGACTCTGTCACAATTGCGATCGTATATCCTGTCCCGAGTGTCAGAATTCCCAGGATCGCCAGTATCCACTTGGTCTTGGGTTCCCGTTCACCCGTTTGGCTGCCATGAAGCAGTTCGATCGGTTTGGCCAGTCTGATCTGCATCAGGTTAGAAAGCAGGGTGGCCAGAAAGATGCCGAAAAACAGTGAGACAGACACCAGCAGGGAAGCACTGCTTACAGAAAATCCCCACAGTATGGTAAATTTAAGCATCTTGAACAAGATCAGTATGATGAGTTTGCTCAGCAAAATGCCGAGGGACAGACCGAGGACAAGGCTGACCGCAGCGACGATAAACGTCTCAAATAACAGGACCCAGGCAATATGCCGCTTTTCCATGCCGAGAATATTATACAGTCCAAGTTCCTTTTTACGGCGTTTCATCAGAAAGCTGTTGGTATAGAACAGGAAGATTGCAGCAAAGATTCCGACGACGATACTGCCAAAAAATAAGATTTCCTTCAGTGATCCAGCCCCGAGCATATCGTTAAGACTGCTGTTGGTGGCGATATAACGCATAATATAAAACATGGCGACGGTAATAATGCAGGTTAGCAGATAGGGAAGATAAAACTTGCCGTTTTTCTGAATGTTGAGGAAAGCCAACTTCGGATAAAAAGTGCGTTTACGCATAGCGTTCACCGCCCGTGGCAATCATGGTAAGCGTGTCCGAAATTTTCTGGTACATCTCGTCATAGGTCTGGGAGGCCTTGTAGAGCTGATGAAATACTTCACCGTCCTTGATAAACAGCACCCGCTTAGCATGGCTGGCTGCTTTGACGCTGTGCGTGACCAGCAGGATCGTCTGGCCGTCATTGTTGACCTCATTAAAAAGCTGGAGCAGATCGTCGGTGGCGTGAGAATCAAGTGCACCGGTCGGCTCATCGGCAAGGATCAGCTGGGGATTCGTAATCAGCGCCCGGGCCACAGCAGCGCGTTGTTTCTGGCCGCCCGACACCTCATATGGAAACTTATTAAGGATGTCGGTGATGTGCAGTTTATGGGCGATCGGCTTTAGACGGAGGCTCATTTCTTCAAAGGATGTGCCCGAGAGCACCAGTGGAAGAAAAATATTATCCTGCAAGGAGAATGTATCGAGCAGGTTGAAGTCCTGGAACACAAAACCGAGGTTGTCCCGGCGGAAAGCCGAGATCTCACTTTCCTTGATTGTTACAGTGTTTCTGCCATTCAGCAGAACCTCGCCGCTCGTCGGTTTATCCAGCGCAGCAATGATATTCAAAAGTGTGGTTTTGCCCGAACCCGACTCACCCATAATCGCGACATACTCGCCTTGTTCCACCGAGAATGTTACATTGGTAAGGGCCTGGACCTGGGTGCCGCCAAAGCGCGTTATGTATATTTTCTTCAGGTTGCTGACACTTAAAAGAGACATGAGAATTCCTCCTGTATAGTTAATGGGATTTAGGGTTGACATGGTCCTAGTACTACGATAACAAAAAGAGGAAATGCCAGCCATCGGCTTGGCTTTCATTTCCCCGGCTAACCTTACCGTTTTGTAAGGTTCGAGCGATCAAACATCTATTTCTTTGTCTACTCAGCTAAAAAATCAATACTATCCAGTTTGATTTTGATGCAAGTCCCTTTGCCCACCTTGGATTCAATCTCAATTCCATGCCCAAGCTTGGTCAGAATGCGTCGGCAGAGATACAGACCGATACCGGTAGATTTTTTGTCTTCCCTGCCGTTGTAGCCGGTAAAGCCCTTTTCAAACACCCGCGGCAGATCCTCTGGCTGGATGCCGATGCCTGTGTCCGCGATAAGCAGCGTCCGATCCTCGGTATAAATGGAGATTTTCCCTTCCTTTGTATATTTCAGGCTGTTGGAAAGCAATTGTTCAAGCACAAATACGAGCCACTTTTCATCTGTCAGCACAGTCAGATCGCTCTCCATAAAATCAAGCGGTATTTTCTTCAGGATGAACAGCTTTGCATACCGGCGCGCCGCCTGGCGGATAATTTCATCTAAGTCATATTTTTTCAGCACAAAGTCAGAGGAGCCGCTATCCAGCCGTAGATAGTACAGGACCATCTCAACATACTGCTCAATCTTGAACAGCTCCATGGAGAGCTCCGCTTTTTGGGGAGGGTCTTCGGACTGGAGCAGCAGCTGCATCGCGGCAATCGGCGTCTTGATCTGGTGCGCCCACAGTGTATAATAGTCGGTCAGGCCGCTCTTGATGCTGTCGGCCTGGGAAATCTGCAGCATGCGGTCGGTGTGGACCGCTTGGAGAAGAACCTGGTAATCCTGCTCAAGCAAATCGCGCGGGGCAGGCAGGCCGTCTACGCTCAGGGTGACGCGGCTCAGTATATCATGCAGGGTTCTATGACGTCGTAAGTACCGGAAGAAGCCAACTGCAGTAAAAATCAGCCCAGCAAAGACACAGAGCAGGGCAGCATAGGCAACAGCCTCTACAGGCAAAGCATAAAGAGAAAAAACAGTGGCAAATACGACTGCAAACAGGCCAAAAAGAGCAACGGTCCCGACGTGGCGTTGCAGGTAATTTAACAAAATATTTGGTTTCGTGCGATTCATATTTGATTCACACATACGTACTCCATGAGACCTAATTTCATAATTATGAAACTTATGAAACCAAATGATGGATTCTTTGCTGATCACGGCACCAGATAGCCAAGCCCTTTTTTTGTTGTAATAAAGTCGGAGAGACCGGCCGCTTCGAGTTTTTTGCGCAGACGCGTCATATTCACGGTCAGCGTATTCTCGTCGACAAAGCTGTTGGTCTCCCAGAGCCGCAGCATAATCGTGTCACGGCTGACGGTCTTTCCCTTGTTCTCCATCAGCAGTTGCAGAATCTTATAGTCATTTTTGGTTAAGTCAATTTTTTCTCCGTTATACGTCAGGGTGGTATCGTTCATATTCAGGATGGCACCGTGATGCAGCAGAAGATGGCTTTGTCCGGAGAAATCATAGGTGCGGCGGAGCAGGGCCTGTACCTTGGCCGTTAGGACATCCAGGTCAAACGGCTTTGCAATAAAGTCATCGCCGCCCATATTCATAGCCATCACGATATTCATGTTGTCCGAGGTGGATGAGATAAAGACGATCGGGACTTTGGAAATCTTTCTGATCTCATTGCACCAATGGTAGCCATTGTAAAACGGCAAAGAGATATCTAACAGTACAAGCTGCGGATCATAATGGACAAACAGCGACAGGACGTTCTTGAAATCTGCGGCGCAGGTTGCTTCACAGCCCCATGTTTCAATATGGTTTTTGATTGACTTTGCAATGATGCTGTCATCCTCGACAATCAGGATTTTGTGCAACGTCGTCACCCACACTTTGCTAATAAGAGATTGATTGCATAATTTTCCTCAGTATACCATGTGTTCAAATGAAGCGGCAAGGTGAGTTGAACGCTTCTTGCTAAATCATCCTATCGGGCGTATGATAATGTTCTATAGAGAGCTATAAAAGCTAAACAATAAAGAGTTAAACGAATGAAGAGTCAGGGTGGTGGCGTCGTGCAGGATATTCGCGCCAGGGCTGCAAAGGAAACCGGAAAACTAAAAATCTTCTTTGGCTATGCCCCGGGTGTAGGGAAAACCTATGCGATGCTTGATGATGCCCACAGCCAGCTGAAAAGCGGGGTAGATGTTGTTCTAGGTTATCTGGAGCCGCATACAAGTCCTGAAACCATTCAGCTGCTGGACGGACTGCCGGCATTGCCGCCGAAGACTGTTAACCATAAAAACCGTTACCGCAAAGAATTTGATCTGGACGCCGCTTTGCAAAGAAAACCCGAGCTCCTGCTGGTTGATGTGCTGGCCCATAGTAATGCGGACGGCATGCGGAACAAAAAACGCTACCAGGATATCGAAGAGCTGCTGAATGCCGGAATTGACGTCTACACCACAGTCAATGTGCAGCATATCGAAAGCCTGAGAGATCTAATGCAGGATATCACGAAGGTTAATGAGCAGGACACGATTCCGGACTATATGTTTGACAGCGCCGATAAAGTTGAGCTGATCGATATCGAGCCGGACGAACTGATGAAACGCTGCGGGGAAAAGAAGTGTCCCTTAAGTCTTGAAAGCCTGCGCCTCCTGCGTGAGACCGCTATGCGCAAGGTTGCGGATCGGATCGTCAACGAGAATCAAAATGAGCAGCGCTTATCCGTAAAAACAGCCGGAATTAAGCTATTAGTCTGTATCAGTTCTTCGCCGTCGGCCGCTAAATGCATCCGCTGGACGGCCAGATCCGCAGAGGCCTTCCATGCCCCGTGGACTGCTTTGTATATCGAAGATATGGAAAGCAGGTATTTTACGGAAGTAGAAAAGAAGAACGTCCAGGAGAATCTGGATCTGGCCGAGCTCTTAGGCGCCAAAATTGTGACACTGAACGGACATGGTCTGGCTTCCATCATTTCGGAATATGCCAAGCTTACGGGCATCACAAAT
The DNA here is from genome assembly GCF_004343605.1 of Dehalobacter sp. 12DCB1. Lineage (GTDB taxonomy): Bacteria > Bacillota > Desulfitobacteriia > Desulfitobacteriales > Syntrophobotulaceae > Dehalobacter. Next base: position 182,973 of record NZ_POSF01000013.1, on the reverse strand, counting down.
ATTGTCATTGGGAAAAGCAGAAATAAAAAGACCCTGAAAACATTATTTGATCCGGCACTTGAGGATAAGCTCATCGGGCTGCTGCCAAACATTGAAATTCATATCATCCCAAGCAGCTGCCCTCAAAGATCCTATCGCGAGCCGCGAAGGAAGCGGATCAGCCAAGACCTGTTCTTATCCTGGATGGATATCTGGAAAACGATAGGGGTTTTGACTGGGGCAACTCTGCTTTCCTTTGGCCTTCGGGCGCTGGAATTTGGCAATCAAAATATTATCATGGTCTATATCTTGTCTGTGTTTTTTATTTCCAGGCTCACCATGGGGTATGTGTACGGCATGACTGCCTCGGTCTTAAGTGTACTTGTTTTTAACTTCTTTTTTATTTCGCCGCTTTTCACGTTTTATGCCGTCCAGACAGGCTATCCGGTCACTTTTGTGATTATGCTGGTTGTGGCTTTGATCACAAGTACGACGACTGTCCGCATTCAGACCCAAGCACGGCTCGCTGCGGAAAGAGAAGGGCGTACTGAGCTATTGTATGAGATTAATAAAAGGCTTTTAACAACCAGAGGGCTTCAACATATTGTAACGCTGACGAATGAATACATTGTGAAGCTTTTTAAATGCTCAGCGGTATTTTACACCCGGGATCAGTATGGGCCGGCAAACCTGCATCGTTCATCCAATCATCAGGATTCATCAGGTATCCTGACGCAATCCTCCGCAGAGCCTGATGCTTCGTTTCTGCTGTCGGAGCGCGAAAGAAAGGTTGCGCAATGGGTATTTGCCAATCAAAAACAGGCCGGTGCAGGAACAGATACACATACAGAAGCAGGCGCTTATTATATGCCGATCATTTCCCAAGGCGATGTGCTTGGCGTGATTGGAATTTCATGTCTCAAAGGCAGATTAAACCGTAATAACCGTCTGCTGCTAAAAATGATTATTTCCCAAGTCGCCATGGCTTTGGAACGGCAGTACCTGTCTGATGAACAACGGCAAATATTAATCGAGTCAGAAAAAGAAAAAATGCGAAGCAATCTGCTGCGTGCAATTTCGCACGATCTGAGGACCCCGCTGACCGGCATTCTCGGGGCGAGCTCAGCAATCCTTGAAAATGGTGATCATCTGGATAAAGAGACCCATATCCAACTGGTCTCAAACATCAAAGAAGATTCGCAATGGCTGATACGTATGGTCGAAAACTTATTGTCCGTGACCCGGATCAAGGAAGGAACCATGAATGTCGCCAAAACATCTGAGGCTGCGGAGGAGATCGTGGCCGAAGCAATCAGCAGAACCCGTCATCGATACCCGAACCGTAAAATAGTAGTGCAGGTGCCTGAAGACCTTTTGCTGGTGCCGATGGATGGAAAGCTGATTGAGCAGGTTTTGATCAATTTGCTCGAAAATGCGGTCAAGCATTCGCCGGATGACACCGTGACCGCGGTGCAGGTGACAAAAGCCGGAGCTCAGGCTGTCTTTGAGGTTAGTGACAACGGACCAGGAATTGCCGAAGAGGATTTCCCGTATTTATTTGAAAGTTATGTGCCCTGTGGCAAACGCAGCTCGGATTCAGCCCGTGGAATGGGAATCGGTCTGTCCATATGCATGTCGATTATCAAGGCCCACAATGGGAAAATGGAGGCTGCCAACAAAGAACAGGGTGGCGCCGTATTCCGGTTCACACTGCCTCTGGAGGAAGAGAACATTTATGAATAACAAACCCATGCTCCTGATTGTCGAAGATGATGAAAAAATCTGTAACTTTATTTCGGCGATCCTGGCTTCCAATGATTATCAGATTATCCGGACAGCCCGGGGGAAAGAGGCTGTCTCAATGGCGGCATCCTATTCGCCCGATTTGATCCTGCTCGATCTCGGTTTGCCGGATATGGACGGCGTGGAAGTGCTGCGTACAATCAGGCAGTGGAGCGGAATCCCGATCATCGTTGTGTCGGCCCGCGGACAGGAGCGGGAAAAAGTTGAAGCCCTGGATCTTGGTGCGGACGATTACCTGACCAAACCGTTTGGTACTTCCGAGCTGCTGGCCAGGATAAGAACAGGGATCCGTCATAGTCAAAAGAACGTCAGGGTCAGTTTCCCCGAATCAGAGAAGATGACAGTCGGAGATCTCGAGATAAACTATCAGAAAAGACTTGTAGCCATCGCCGGTAAAGAAATCCACCTTACACCGATTGAATACAAGATCATTGTGCTGCTTTCCAAAAATATCGGGAAAGTACTGACTCACGATTTCATCATGAAGGAAATATGGGGACCTTACACCAATGAGATCCAAGCGCTCAGGGTCAATATGGCCAATATCCGCAGAAAGCTGGAAATCAACCCTGCAGAACCCAGGTATATTCTAACCGAGGTTGGGGTAGGATACCGGATGGTTGAGGAGATTTAGCCCGCATAAACGGGCTTTTTTTATTTGGCATAATCTTTATACATTCTTTATATGAAGGGCGTATATCTGAATTCTTTCTTTATGCCATTGGTGTTATAAATAGGTGTGCGAACGAAATTAACCTTTTTTGGTATATCATGAAGTATAAATACTTCATAATATATCTAAGTGCAGCGAAGGCTGCCTACGGCCATGGATGGCAAAGAACGCAACTATTTTAATTGGATGGTGAAACATTTCATGGCATCTGCCCTTAAACGCTTCTTAATCGGGCGTCCCTTAAAATCAACGGAGCTCGGCGAACAGAAGCTGAACAAGAAGAAAGCCCTTGCGATTCTTTCTTCCGACGCTTTATCCTCGGTAGCGTACGGCCCGGAACAAATCCTGATCGTTCTCTTTACGGTCGGAGCGGCAGCATTCTGGTATTCTGTTCCGATCGCGATCGGCGTTTTGGTTCTCTTAATCGCTTTAATCCTGTCGTACCGGCAAATCATTTTTGCTTATCCGCAAGGCGGCGGAGCATATGTCGTATCAAAGAACAACCTCGGCATGAATTCAGGCTTAATCGCCGGAGGCTCCCTGCTGGTTGACTACATTCTGACTGTAGCGGTTAGTGTGTCTGCAGGAACCGATGCACTTACCTCAGCTTTCCCGGCCTTGCATGCCCATACGGTAGGTATCGCTGTGTTTTTTGTTCTCTTAATTACGGTCCTTAATCTGCGCGGGATAAGAGAATCCGCTTCTATCCTGGCCTATCCTGTCTATTTGTTTGTGACGGCCCTGTTTATTTTAATTGGTGTCGGTCTGTACAATGTCTTAACCGGTCAGGTACCGGCCGAACTGCATGCGGCTGTCGGCACACCTGTCGCAGGGATAAGCTTGTTTATTCTGCTCAAGGCCTTTGCCTCCGGCTGTTCGGCTTTGACTGGCGTTGAAGCTATTTCTAACGCGATCCCGAATTTTAAAGAGCCCGCTCCGAATAATGCGGCCAAAACATTGATGGCGATGGGTAGTTTGCTCGCGATATTGTTTTTTGGGATTGTGTTTCTGGCCTTTTATTATGGAATAGCCCCGAACCCACAGGAAACGGTTGTTTCCCAAATGGCTGAAGGAATATTCGGACGTAATTTTATCTACTACTTTATTCAGGGCACAACCGCGTTGATTTTGATTCTGGCCGCAAATACCGGATACTCGGCTTTCCCTTTGCTGGCTGTGAATCTTGCCAAAGATAAATTTATTCCAAGGATGTTCACGATCCGCGGAGACCGTCTTGGATTCTCCAATGGAATCCTTATCCTCGGCTTTTTATCGATTGTTTTAATTGTGGCTTTTAAAGGACGAACGGAGCGCCTGATTCCGCTTTACGCGATTGGCGTGTTTATTCCGTTCACCCTGGCCCAGACCGGAATGATCGTGAAATGGTTCCGTGAAAAGCCGAAAGGCTGGATGCCAAAGCTGATTATTAATTCGCTCGGGGCGCTGATCAGCTTCGTCGTTGTCATGATGTTCCTGTTAACCAAGTTCACGCAGGTTTGGCCGATTTTGATCTTCCTGCCGTTGATTATTCTGCTCTTCCATAGAATCCACAAGCATTATATGGACGTCGCAGAGCAGCTTCGGGTATCGGCGGCTGAGCCAACAGTACCGATTAAAGGAAATATTATCATTATTCCTGTCGCAAGTATCACGCGCGTGGTGGAAAATGCGTTAAACTATGCGAAATCGCTGTCGGCAAACCAGATCATTGCGGTAAGTGTTTGCTTTGATAAGGAAGAAGAGAAAAAACTCGAGGAAAAGTGGGAGAAATGGAATCCCGACGTCCGTTTGGTAACGTTGAATTCTCTACACCGGAGCATTATCCACCCGCTGACCAAATTTATCGATATGATCGAACACAAAGCAACCGATCAGAATTATCAGATCATGGTTCTGATCCCGGAATTTATTCCGAAAAAAGGATGGCACCATATTCTGCATAACCAGTCGAGCTTACTAATTCGCACACATTTGTTATATCGGAGAAATGTGTGCGTGGCGACGATACCGTACCATTTACAAAAATAAAGCTAAATAACCGATCAGACAGAATCACATAGCCTTGATCTTACTTGTTTCGATTCTTTGTAAGTCAGGAAAATCATGAGCACATCGAAGATCGTAAGCAGAATCAGAAATGCGGAATGTGTGAACGTATAGCGGTAAAGCTGGTAAACGACAAACAAGATTAAGGACAAAATGGCCAAAGGGTAAGCCCACAACTTTTGGCGCCATAACAGAAGTACGAGAATGCATTTGATGATCCCGTGGGACAGCAGGTAGAATACCACAAAATGCTGCGTGCTGAAGGAAAAGTTGGGGCTGGAATGGATCAGGTAATTGGCAAACAAGTCTTGCGGGTCTTCGGATAATTCATGCTGCGTCAAGAGGCGTATCAGCCAGTTGTACCGGTCCGGCGTCAGAAACAGCAGCAAGATACTGCCGATGATTTCCAGCAGACCGTCAATGCCTTTCATCAGCAAACCGATTTTGAAGCCGATATGGAAAATATCTTTCTGTTTATTTGTCTTAGGTGTTGTCATCTTTATATCCTTTGCGTAATATTAAAAAATAGGTCCCTTTTAATCGTATAAGATATTTATTAAATGTCCACTAAAATTCAATTAATTATTCATTAAAAAAAGCGGATGCCTTAAAACATCTAAATAAAATCGTCTAAATAAAATTTGCATAAAACATTGCTTAAAAAAAAACAATATGGTAAAATTCAACTATCTCTTTGCACTGCATATCAATCTACAGTACAAACTGAGCAGGCGATGAACTTGGACACAAGTTCATGGGGCTGGGCCCGATGGGCAGCAGGTGATGATATACAATACCTGTGGGACAGTAAATGTTCTACAGGTATTTTTATATCCTTCAAGAAAATAATGGAGGCATCTGTATGACAGAACAACAGATCAGGGAACTGCAGGGACTTTCAAGTTCCGAAGCCAGACAGCTTCAGGAAAGGTTCGGGAAGAATGAGCTGGTACCTGAAAAAAAAGAAAGCTTTCTGCACAAGATCCTGCAGGTGATCAGTGAACCCATGTTTTTGCTGCTGCTCATTGCAGCTGTGATCTATTTTATCCTCGGAGAACCCCGGGACGGCGCCATCATGCTTGTTTTTGTTGTCGGGATTATCAGCATAGAAGTCATCCAGGAATGGAAAACCGACCAAACACTTAGGGCTTTGAAGGATTTATCCACACCGAAGATTTCCGTACTGCGCGATGGGATGATGCAGATCATCAACAGTTCGGACCTGGTGCCCGGCGACATCATGTTTATTGCTGAAGGCGTCAAAGTGCCGGCGGATGGCACGGTTTTAAAAGCGAGTACACTATGTGTCGATGAATCCTCGCTAACCGGCGAATCGGCAGGTGTCTGGAAAGTTGTCTACGGAGATAAGGCTGCCGATGGGGAATTGTCCCCCGACAGCAAAGAATACTGGCGACGGGACTATTGCTACGCCGGGACGCTGGTTACCCAGGGCACCGGAGCGATCAGGGTCGATCAAATCGGCCCGGCTACCGAATACGGAAAAATCGGGCAGGAAATAGCCGCCGCGCCTGACCGTCCGACCCCGCTGGAAAAACAAACCGGAAAACTGGTCAAGCTGTGCGCGGCAATTGCCGCAGTTTTATTCGCGCTGGTCGGAGTCGTAACCTATTTCAATCTGCCGGACCATGTTGGCAGTGAACGGGTCATTGAAAGCATTTTGTCTGGGATCACCCTGGCCATGGCCATGATCCCGGAGGAGTTTCCTGTTATTTTGACCGTGTTTCTATCGATGGGTGCCTGGCGACTGGCCAAAAAGCAGTCACTGGTCAGAAGATTGTCGTCCGTAGAAACGCTCGGGGCTGTATCCGTTCTTTGCGTCGATAAAACAGGTACCATTACCATGAACAAAATGACGGTTCGGGATACCTGGAGTCTGAACGACGACGGCGAAAGGTTGATCCGGATTATGGGCATGGGCTGCGAGCCGGATGCCTATGACCCGATGGAGAAGGCTATGATTGCTTACTGTGAAGCGCAAGGGATTGGCAGAGAGCTCCTTTTTGGCGGAGAGCTGATCAAAGAATATGCGTTCACGGATCAGACCAAGATGATGGGACACGTCTGGCAAAATGAAAATGAGCTTGTGGTCGCAGCCAAAGGCTCGCCTGAACGTATTCTGGACGTATGCAGTCTGACGGATCAGGAGAGAAAAGTTGCCGAGCACAAAATCAGAGAAATGTCGCAGCAGGGCCTGCGGGTGATTGCTGTTGGCCAAATGGTACTGGCCGGCAAAGAGGAAGTCCCGGACACCCTGCCGGAATGCCGGCTGCAGCTTTGTGGCATGATCGGTCTTGCCGACCCGCCGCGGGAATCTGTTAAGCAGGATATTCAAATCTGCAACAAAGCCGGGGTTCGGGTCGTTATGATCACCGGAGATAACGGGATTACGGCAAGCACGATTGCCAGGCAGATTAACATGCCGAACTGCGATAAGATTATCACCGGCGATGAGCTGAATCAAATGAGCGAGGAAGAACTGCGTCAGAAAGTCAAGGATGTCAGTATCTTTTCCAGGGTAATTCCGGAACACAAAATGAGAATCGTCAAAGCTTTTAAAGATAACGGCGAGATTGTCGCGATGACCGGAGACGGCGTCAATGATGCGCCAGCCTTGAAATATGCCGATATTGGGATTGCGATGGGCAAGCGCGGTTCTGAGGTTTCTCGTGAGGCTGCCGATCTGGTCCTGCTGGATGACAATTTTTCAACCATTGTTGATACCATTAAGGATGGCCGAAGAATCTATGATAACATCAGAAAAGCCGTGGGCTATGTTTTCACGATTCATATCCCGATCGCATTTGCCTCTTTACTTGCACCCTTCCTGGGAATCAGTCCGGCGAGTCTTTTGCTGCTGCCGCTGCACGTGGTACTGCTTGAAGTTGTCATTGACCCCACCTGTTCCATTGTGCTGGAGCGGCAGCCGGCCGAACGGGATATCATGGATCAGCCTCCGCGCAGTCCCGACGAAAAGCTGCTCACTGCAAAAATACTGACCAAAAGTGTCCTACAGGGTCTCGTGATCTTTGGGGCATCATTCGGCACCTATTTCACTATGTTAAACAACCATCCTGATCAGGCTTCTCTGGCCAGGACTATGGCACTAGCGATTATTTTGCTGGCAAATCTCGTGTTGGTTCAGGTGAACAGCTCCAATACGGATTCTGCTTTTCGGTCTTTTGCGAAATTGATCAGAGATAAGGTCATGTGGATGGTAAATATTGGAACCCTAGCAGGATTGCTTCTTATTATCTATACACCGCTGAATCATTTATTGAAGCTCGCGCCGTTGTCCTGGAAACAGCTTATCCTGGCCGCTGCTTTGGCCGTCGTATCTGTCGGCTGGTATGAGGTTGTCAAAGGGTTTAAGCGCTGGAAAAGAACATAATATTCAATGAATGCTCATCGATCGTTCATCAAACTGTCACATGGGTCATTTAATATAAAACAGAAATCGATGACAGAAGACAGGAGTGTTCATTGGCAACATGAAAAAATTCCTATCCAAGCCCTACCGTTGGGCAGCCGTCTTTGCTGTTTTACTGACATTTTCTTTTGTTTTTGTTCTGCTGGACACCTTTGTAATTCCAAAGAACGTGACCGAAGTCAAGCAGCGTGAGGCTGCCGAAACTGCCGAACAGCAAAATACAGCCTCTGAGCAGCAAAGTGCAGCGGAGGATCCGTCCGAGTTCGGGTCAGAGACTGAAGCTGCGGTTACCGATCATTCTTATCAGGATAAAAATATCAAAATAACGATTGATACGGTGCAGGCGTATGACACCACCTTTTATGTCGCCGATATCCGGCTCAGCGATGCGTCTTACCTGAAAACGGCGCTGGCCGAAAACAGCTTTGGGCGCAATCTCAAGGAAACAACCTCGGATATGGCCGAAGAACATCAGGCAATCTTCGCGGTCAATGGCGACTACTATGGATTCAGAAATAACGGTTATGTTTTACGCAATGGCGTCTTGTACAGGGATACGGCCCGTCAGGCCGGAAACGATGAAGCCCTGGTGATTGACGACCACGGAGATTTCTCAATTATTAATGAAAATGCGGTCAGTGCCGATTGCCTGACAAATCCCTGGCAGGTGCTTTCATTTGGACCGGCCCTGATCAAAAATGGAGAAATCGTGGTGGACAGTACCAGTGAGGTATCCCAGTCCAAAAACAGCAATCCGAGGACCGCGATCGCTCAGGTCTCCGGTCTGCATTATATCGTAATTGTCTCTGACGGCCGGACGGAAGAGAGCGCAGGACTTTCCTTACTGGAGCTTGCGCAGGAGTTTGCCGAGAGGGGCTGTACGATTGCGTATAATTTGGATGGAGGAGGATCTTCGACGATGTACTTTAACGGAGAAATCGTCAATCATCCGACGGATGGCAGGAGTTCTCGGCAGAGAGAGGTGAGCGATATTGTCTATATTGGCAATGAATAGTACGGAAGGGTCACGGCAGATCCGCAAAACAGTGATTGTCTATCTGATACTCACAGCGGTAGCTATTGCCGTGGCGAATATCTATGCGCAGTTCAGTCATGGGGTTCGTTCGGCGGCAATGACCCTGATGTTTCTGTATCCGCTTCTGGGCGGCGCAGTATTCTACTTTACGCTGGGGCTGATCGTTCCCCGGATCAGCGATCGCAGGAACTACCGTTTGTATTACAATATCTATAATTCCAGCATTGCGGTATTAACCGTGGGCAGTCTGCTGAAGGGGATACTCGATATTGCCGGGACTGCATCCGGTTACGTTCTGCTGTTCCAAGTGGCCGGCTGGGGCGGAGCGGCAGCAGGATTGGTGTGCTTGATTGCAATGATATTTAAGCGCAGGGAGCTATCTTAAATTTTAGGTAGAGCTATCTCAAGTTTTAGGCAAAACGATATTGACAGTAGAGGTTGTTTTCAAATATACTAATTTTTGATTTATCATATTGCGCATCGATCAGGCCGATACACGTGAAATTGATTTAGGTGTATAAGGCTGGGCCGGTATACTGGCAGCAGGAGACAAATCCTGTGGGACTATATTTCCAACAATTATAGTTCCGCAGTTTTTTTTATATAAGAAGGGGTTCCTCAATCATTTGCCTTGTCTTTCAAGAAATCTGCTCGCCATGATATTATCATTTTAGGTCGACAAGGTATTAGATTGGATTTTATGAAATTGATATTTTAGGTGATTTTGGGAGGAAGAAAAGCTGTGGCTGACAGAAGAGTCAAGTTTGCATTGTTATCCATTATTTCGAATACTGCGCTGATCATATTTAAGATCATAGCAGGCATTTTGAGTGGTTCCGTCAGTATTATTTCCGAGGCGATCCACTCAAGTATGGACCTTGCCGCATCGATTGTCGCCTTTTTCTCAGTGAGACAGTCAACGAAGCCGGCGGATAAGGACCATCCCTACGGACATGGAAAGATCGAAAATATTTCCGGACTTATTGAAGGGCTTCTAATTTTTGTAGCAGCGGCACTGATTATTATTGAAGCTATTAAGAAAATATTTGAACCTGCCGAGATTGAACAGGCGGCTGTTGCCATCGGGGTAATGTTTGTATCGGCACTTGTCAATTTGGTTGTATCAAGAAAATTATATCAAGTGGGCAAAGAAGAGGAATCGATGGCCCTGGAAGCAGATGCGCTTCACCTAAAAACCGATGTTTATACGTCGTTAGGCGTCGGCGTTGGAATCCTGCTGATTAAACTTACCGGATTTGCGGTGCTGGACTCCGTTGTCGCGGTTATCGTAGCGTTGCTGATCATCAAAGAAGCGTTTCACTTATGCAAAACAGCCTTTAACTTCCTTCTCGACTCGAAGCTCTCTGATGAAGAAGAAGCTGAGATCGAAAAGATCATTTCTGAGCACAGTCATCAATTCAGAGATTATCACAAGCTTAAAACAAGAAAATCAGGAAATATGAAGCACATCGATTTTCACATTACGATCGATCACAACGTTACCGTCAAAGAAGCGCATGATATTATCGGAATCCTGAAAAAGGACATGAGTGACAAGTTGAAAAACACCCGTGTGAATATCCATCTTGACCCTTATCAAGACCAGAAAGATAAAGAGATAGACAAATAAAAATATACGTAAAACTGCCGCAAGACAGCATGATAAATCTGTTATGAGAATTTGTTTGGGACAATGGACAGATGAAACAGAATGACATTCGTATAGGATACCTAGTATAAGGCCGGTTCGATCTGAACCGGCTTTTAATTGTTGTTTGTTGAATGTTTTCATCATTTTGTCACACTGCCTACACCTCATGGTCACAAACCTGTTGTACAATCACAAAAAAAGATTCCTGGAAAGGATGAAGATTGATGGGCCCAAAGACCCCCAATACTCCCAATATTCCCAAGAAAAAAATAATTTTCATTGGCATGATTGCCATATTGTGCGTATCCCTTTTAACCTTAACAGCTTGCTCCTCACAGAAGACAGCGGAATCGGACAGCGCCGGTACCGCCCTGGACAGTACTGAGAACCGTATATCCGTTGATTATAATGATGAAGATACCAATGCGGAATGGGATGATACCAAGGCCTCGCATATTACTTTTTCGGGGGGCTCGGCGAAGACAGAGGGAAGCGGAGTCAGCGTTGTCGATAACGTTATAACCATTCTATCTGCAGGTACGTATGTTGTCAGCGGCACAATTGCCGACGCTCAGATGATCGTCTACACCGAGGACAGCAAAACCGTCAGACTGATCCTGAATGGTGTCGATATGACCTGTTCAACCAGTGCGCCTATTTATGTGCTAAAATCTGAGAAGACTGTCATTACCCTGGCAGACGGCACGAAAAATACGCTGAAGGACGGCTCATCCTACACTTACTCGGATCCTAAGGCAGAGGAACCGAATGCAGTGATCTTCAGTAAAAGTGACCTGACGATTAATGGCAGCGGATCATTGAATGTCAAAGCTAACTTCAAAAATGGCATAACGAGTCAAGATGAACTTAGAATCGTGAGCGGCAACATTTCCGTCGATGCCGTGAATAACGGGATCATTGGCCGTGATTTCATCGCCGTTAAAGATGGCAGTATCACGGTGAGTGCAGGAGATGACGGGTTTAAATCTTCTAATGATGCGGATGCTGCTAAAGGCTTTATCCTGATCGAAGCAGGAACAATCCATATGACCGCCGGTGAAGACGGGATGCAGGCCGAAACAAGCATTTGGTGCACAGACGGAACGATTGATATTACGTCCGGCGGAGGCAGCGCCAACAGCATTAATACAGACACAAATTCAGGTATGATGAGACCCGGCGGTGCCGCACCTGACACTGCTTCGAAGGATGACAGTATGTCCACCGGCAGTATGAAAGGAATCAAGGCTGGTTCTGTGGTCACGATCGAAGGAGGCACGATCAGCATTGACTCGGCGGACGACGGGATTCATTCCAACGGCAGTTTAACGGTAAGCGGCGGAAAGATCAATATTACAGCCGGAGATGACGGGATGCATTCCGATGCGACACTGAATATTGACGCCGGAGAGATTGCGATTACGAAATCCTATGAAGGCATTGAAAGTGCTGTGATCAATATCCATGGCGGGAATATGAACGTCAAGTCAAGCGACGATGGCATCAACGGTGCAGGCGGTACAGATTCTTCCTCGGCGAATGGCCGGCCCGGTCAAAATGATTTTGCGTCTTCGGGTGACTGCAGTATGAGCATCAATGGTGGTACCATCGTTGTTGACTCAGGCGGTGATGGGATTGATATCAACGGAGCGGTCACCATGACCGATGGAAAGGTCATTGTCAACGGACCAACGGACAACGGCAACGGTGCTCTGGATTATACCGGATCATTCACCGTAACCGGCGGGTTCCTGGTAGCGGCAGGCAGCGCAGGCATGGCAGAGGCTCCGGATACGAATTCATCCCTCTACGCTTTGAACATTAACCTGCCGTCTGATCAGCAGGCCGGGACCATCGTCAGGATCGAAACTGCAGATGGAAAAGAAGTACTTACTTTCGCGCCGACCAAAACGTTCCGGAATCTGGTCGTATGTTCATCGGAATTAACCAAAGGCACAACCTACAAGATTTATTATGGGGGAAGTTCAACAGGCACCTCTGCAAACGGTCTCTATTCAGGTGGAACCTATACGGCTGGAACATGCTACGAAGAGGTTGCGATTTCCGAGAAGGTTACGCGTGTCGGTTCCTATAGCGGAGGAATGGGCGGCAGAGCCGGGAGCACTCAGCCTGGATCCGGTGGCGCACCGGGAGACGGAAGAGGCTTCAAACGATAGGAAGGTATACAGATAAGCTGATAGCATAGATAGAACATTGAACCGAAGATCATCAGAATCAAGAAACCTCCCGATTGCAGGGGGTTCTTGTGTAAGCAAAGTCTGTTATGCGTCAATATTGAATACAACGATCAGTAGCATTTTGAATTTCGCGGCAGCAAATATTGCGTGCGGGATAGCTGCAGGCATGACGATGGTCTGGCCTTTTTCCAGCACATAGTCCTGAGATCCGATCGTGATCCGGGCGCTGCCATCAAGGATGTAGACCATCGCATCTCCGCCAGAGGAGTGGGAGCTGATCTCTTCTCCCAGATCAAACGCAAAAAGTGTCAGACTTAAGGCTTTGCTCTGGGCCAGCGTTCTGCTGACGACCTGACCGTTCTGGTAATCTACCAAAGAAGCCATATCCAGAACTTTACCAAAATCAATGTTTTTAAGAAAATGTTTTTCCATAAGGATCACTTCCTTTTCTTTATTCACATATTCTTAAGCTTCGTCCTGTATCTTATATTGTATCTGAAGTATTCCTTTGTCAAATCGGTCGGAATTATGTATTATTAGGATTATAGGATTTTACCCTTGATATGGCGGCCTCTCAAAAGTTAAGAGAACATAGTATGTTACCCGAAAGGAAGTAAAGCATGAATTTTGATATTGTTCAAACCCTTTATATGTTGCCCGGAATCATTATTGGTCTTACCTTTCATGAATTTGCCCACGCCCAGACCGCAGTGTGGTTCGGTGACGATACGCCCAGACTGCAGGGCAGGACGTCGCTTAACCCGTTGGTTCATATTGACATTATTGGGTTTCTGATGCTGGTTGTCGCTCATTTTGGCTGGGCTAAGCCTGTTCAGGTTGACATCAGTAACTTTAAAAATAGAAAAAGAGATGATATCCTGGTATCCCTGGCCGGACCGGTGATGAACTTGTTGCTTGCGGTATGTTTCGTGGTCCTGATATGGGCCATCGGTTATATTCCGGAGAGCATCCTCGATGGGGATACTTTATATATCCTGCAAAATATCTTTTTTTACGCGGTCTGGATGAATGTTGTCTTGTTTGTTTTTAACCTTCTGCCAATCCCGCCGCTTGACGGTTCCCATGTTGTCTTTGGTTTGCTCGGTCTGAAAGACAGCAGTCTGTACAGCCGGATTTATCAGATGAGCACGTTTATCTTACTGATTCTGATTATTACAAATGTGATCAATATTGTAATCGGGCCACCGATTGAGCATATCTACAAGTTTCTAATCAGTCCTTTACTCTGACATAGATCGTAAGGGGAGGGGAAAAAGATGCATATTGTCACGGACAGTTCAGCCGATGTTCCGAAGGACTTACTGGAAAAACACTGTATCCATGTTGTTCCGTTAGCGATTCGGGTCAATGGTAAGGAGTATACTGAAGGGGAGGACATCACCCCAGAGTATTTTTATCAGGAAATGTATGCTTCAGCCGAACTTCCGAAGACCTCGCAGCCCGCACCCGCAAAATTCGCGCAGGTTTTTCAAGAGCTGTCAGGGAAAGGTCCGGTCTTGTGCCTGACCATATCTTCGTATCTAAGCGGTTCCTTTGCTTCAGCAAATCTGGGCAGGGAACTGTCTGGTAACGCTGAGGTAACCATATTTGATACACTGGCCGGATCTCTCGGGCATGGACTGCAGGTATTGAAGGCCGTGGAATTTTGCGAGGCCGGACTTGCGTTTGATGCAGTCTTGAGCGGCCTGACAAAAATGCGGGACGAAATGAAATTCCTGATCCTTTTAGATACTGTGGAGAACATTGTTAAGGGCGGACGTTTAAGTAAGTTCCAGGGTTCTTTAGCTAAAATCCTTGATATTAAGGCGATACTGCATAATGTGGATGGAAGAGCGGAAATGCTGGAAAAAATCCGCGGACGAAACAAGTCTCTGAGCAGGCTGATCGAATTGGTTGGGGAAAGATGTTCGGATCTTACCGGCCGGATAATCGGGATTACGCATGTTGATAATCTAACCGATGCCCAAGCGATCGCTGCTGAACTTCAGAAACGTTATCATCCCAAGAAAATTATCATTAACCAAATGGGAGCAACCATTGCGACCTATGCGGGCAAAAAAGGAATTATCGTTGCTTTTTAGAGCTTTTAGGGTAGCATTTCCCAGATAATAGCGCTATAATAAACCATGTGCATGCCATTTGTGGGTTTGTAGCTCAGCCGGTTAGAGCACCGTGTTCACATCGCGGGGGTCGTAGGTTCGAATCCTATCAAACCCACCAAAATTTTATACAATGAAACCAAAGCTCCAGCTTAATAACCTGGAGTTTTTTACATTTATTATTTTAACAATCTTTTTGCCCTTGAATTAATTGATCAGTTTGTATAGTATTCCATATGTAAGGTTCCAAGCTTCCTGCTCGCCAGAAATGAAGAAAAAAAGGAGCTAAAGAACATGGAGCTAAGAGAGCGGTTAATCGAAACCTTCACTAAATTGGGATTTGACGAATACAGAGAAATCAAAGTTGATAACATTGTTTTTTCACGGGATGTATTCGATCAGTGCGCAAGAAATACTTGCGGGAATTTTGGAAAGAACCATGCCTGCCCGCCCGGAGCAGGTACGGAGGAGGAAAGAAAAGCCAGGGTCCAGAAATACGGTCACGCTTTCATTCTCTGCAAGATCATCTCGATCCGTTCCAGAAAAGAAATGAAGGAGTCGGTTGAGATTCTGGATAATCTGAACAAAGCGCTGCGGAAAGAACTCACTGCGGATGATGTTCTGATCATGGGCGCAGGTCCTTGCACATTGTGCGAGCAATGCTCGGCCCTCGAAGGAGAGCCTTGCCGCTTTCCGGATAAAAAGCAATATTCGATGGAAGGCAGCGGGATTGATGTTGTCCGGATGTCCATGGATCAGAATATGACGTATAACGCAGGAATGGGAAAAGTCGGTTTTTTCACACTTGTGCTCTATAACCATTAAGGAAGATATTTGCCCTCAATAGCAATCAATGGTTTCTTTGGGCGTTAACAATGTAATTAAGAATTTTTAAGAATACTGGGATTTCCTTTATTTTATTTGGGATGCTATAATATCCGGAGAAATATCTATCAAAGATAATGATGGAAGATGTTATGGAAGATGTTGCTGAAATTTTCAAATTGGAAAATGCTTAAAAGGTGGTATTGAGATGTTGGAACTGATAAATGTCGGCCTGACGTTAGACGATGACAAGGGAACAGATGTGGAAATCCTTGAGAACATCAGTCTCACCCTGGATAAGAGAAAAATTTATGTCATGACAGGTCCGAACGGGGGAGGAAAATCCTCGATCGCCAAAGTGATTATGGGTATTTACCAGCCTACGGCAGGAAAAATACTTTTAGATGGTACCGATATTACCGATATGGGAATTACAGAAAGAGCACGACTGGGTATCGGCTATGCGTTTCAGTCACCGCCCCGTTTCAAAGGAATGAAAGTCCGCGATATTTTGAAACTGGCTGCCGGTCCAGATAAAAAGGTAAATTCCTGCGATTTGCTTTATGATGTAGGTTTATGTGCGCAGGATTACTTGGACAGGGAAATTAATGCGAGCTTTTCGGGTGGGGAATTAAAGAGAGTCGAAATCGCCAGTATTTTGGCGCGCAACCTGAAAGTGGCTGTTTTTGATGAACCGGAAGCAGGGATTGACCTGTGGAGCTTCCAGAAGCTGACCGAGACGTTCCAAAGTTTAAATAAAAAATATGACACGACGATTGTAATCATCTCCCACCAGGAACGGATTCTCCGTCTGGCGGACCAGGTTGTTTTAGTGTCCGACGGGAAAATCAGCGAAGTGACCACCAAGGCTAAAATTCTGGGTGAAATTGAGCTGTTGGATTCCAACTGCGAATGTAGAAACAACTGTACCATTGTAGGAGGAAAAGCCAATGTTGAATGCGATTGATAAAAAAATTCTGGCTGAAGTCGCCGATTTGCATGAAATACCTCATGGGGCCTATAATATCCGTAAAAATGGCGAGAAAGCAGGACGGAACACGACCGCCAATATTGACATTGTCACCAAGCAGGACAAGCCTGGCATTGATATCATCGTGAAACCCGGAACCAAAGGAGAAAGTGTGCATATTCCGGTTATTCTGTCTGAAGGGATCGATGACCTCGTTTATAATACATTTGAAATCGGCGCCGACTCGGACGTTCTGATTGTGGCCGGCTGCGGGATTCATAATCCGGGAAGCAAGAAAGCCCAGCATGACGGCGTTCACGAATTTTTTGTCCGCAAGGGTGCTAAGATGAAGTATGTGGAAAAACACTATGGCGAAGGCGATGGCAGCGGAGAAAGAATTTTGAATCCGAAGACGATTATTGAAGTCGAAGAGGGCGGCGTGGCTGAGCTGGAAATGGTTCAGATTAGAGGCGTCGACCAGACAAAAAGGGATACGGAAGTACGCCTGCATAAGAACGCGCGTCTGATTGTCATGGAAAGACTGCTGACTACCACCAACCAGAATGCCGAATCCGATATTACAGTTGAGCTGATAGGCGAAGATGCTGCCGCCCAGATCATTTCCCGTTCCGTGGCGCAGGATCATTCCACCCAAGTTTTTCATTTGAATATGCGCGGGTATGCCCAATGCCGCGGACATATTCAATGTGATTCCATTATTATGGATCAAGCGAAAGTTTCTTCTATTCCGGAAATTTCGGCCTTCCATTCGGATGCGCAGCTGATCCATGAGGCGGCGATCGGCAGGATTGCAAACGATCAGCTGATTAAGCTGATGACGCTTGGCCTCACGGAAAAAGAAGCTGAAGATATGATTCTGCAGGGTTTTTTGGCCTAGTATTGAATGATAGGGTTATCTGATATAATATTAGGGTTAGTGATCTATCAATAGGGCGATTTGGAGTTTTTCATTAATAGATAAATTTGATCGGAGATGGGAAGATGCGCAAACTTTCTTGCTAAAAGTGAAGTGAAAAGAGCGTTACGGAGTAAGCAGCAAGTGCTGCTGCCTTGTGACGCCCACGGAGCAAGAAAGTTACAATCTTTAAAGCAATCAAATTAAACCGACAGCATTCGGAATGTGCATCATGTTGACATTTTTTCTGCACATCAACTGCGTTTAAGGATATTTTGAGGCTGCAAGAATAAACTTTCTTGCAGCCTTATTATTTTTACACGGTGAGGTGATCGCGATGGCGTTGATTAACATCGACCATTTAACGTTTTGCTATGACGGCAGTTACGACAATATCTTTGAAAATGTATCTTTTCAGATCGATACGGACTGGAAACTTGGGTTCACTGGCCGGAACGGGCGCGGTAAAACGACCTTTTTGCAGCTGCTGTGCGGGAAATACGAGTACCGTGGGACAATTGACTCCCCCGTGTCTTTTGATTATTTTCCTTTCCAGGTTACCGATCCCAGTCAAAATGTCATTGAGGTAGTGGCAAGTATCTGCCATGTTTTTGAACATTGGGAACTTCAGAAAGAATTGTCATTGCTCGAAGTTGCAGAGGATGTCCTGGAGCTGCCTTTTGCGGCCTTAAGCCAGGGGGAGCAGACCAAGGTTTTGCTTGCGGCACTGTTCATTAAGCCCCACAACTTTCTTTTGATTGATGAGCCGACCAACCATCTGGACATAGAGGGTAGGCGTGTTGTCGGGAAATATCTGAACAGGAAAACCGGCTTCATCCTGGTCTCTCATGACAGGGTTTTTCTGGACGGTTGTATCGACCATATCCTGACCATCAATAAAACCAATATTGAACTTCAAAAAGGCAATTTTTCAACGTGGTGGGTCAATAAAGAGAGAATGGATTCGTTTGAAACAGCGGAGAATGACAGGCTGCAGAAAGAGATCAAACAATTATCGGCAGCAGCCAGGCGGACGGCCGACTGGTCGGATAAAATCGAGAAAACCAAGAAGGGAACGCTGAACTCCGGCATCAAGCCGGATAAAGGCTATATCGGCCACCAGGCGGCAAAAATGATGAAACGGTCCAAAGTGATCGAAACTCGGCTGCAAAAGAACATCCAGACGAAAGAAAAACTTTTAAAAAATATTGAGCTGGCCGACAGCCTGAGTATGAAACCCCTTTCACACCCGAAAAATACACTTGTGGAATTACATGACCTGGCAATTTATTATTCGGACAGGAAGGTCTGCGAGAATGTTCATTTTACTGTAGAGAGAGGAGAGCGGGTGGCCTTAAGTGGCAGGAATGGCTGCGGCAAGTCCAGTGTTTTTAAGCTGCTGATTGGAGAAGATCTTGTCTCCAGCGGCAAGGTCAATATTGCAAGTAATCTAAAAGTCTCCTATATTTCACAGGACACCGCTTACTTGCAGGGCAGTCTGCGCAGTTTTGCCGAGGAGCACCAGATCGAGGAGAGCCGCCTTCTAACCATTCTGCACAAGCTCGATTTCTCAGGTATTCAGTTTGCAAAAGATATGCGTATGTTCAGCGCAGGGCAGAAGAAAAAGGTGCTCCTGGCCAAAAGTCTCTGCGAGCAGGCCCATCTGTATATCTGGGATGAACCGCTGAACTATATTGACGTCCTGTCCCGAATGCAGATTGAGGACCTTATTGTAAGATGCCGGCCGACCCTGCTGTTTGTGGAGCATGACAGTGCGTTTGTGCAATCAGTAGCAACAAAATATATCAGGCTTTGATCGGTTGTCCTCGAACAAAATTTTCAGGGTCCTGAAGTACCGCAGATTTTCTGTTGACAACTGAGGTCTATTAGAATAAACTTACAAATAGGTCTATTAAGATAAACCTTGGGGGCTATCATGGAAAACTATAAATTATTTGATGCGGAGTATAAATTTGTCAGTATCGTCTGGGAAAAGGAACCGGTGAATTCGACTGAGCTTGTAAGGCTTTCTTTGGAAAGACTGGGCTGGAAGAAGTCAACCACTTACACGGTTTTGCGAAAGCTATGTGAACGGGGCATTTTAGACAACACGGATACTGTAGTCACTTCACGTATTAAAAAGGAAGAAGCGCAGAAGTATGAGAGCCAATCTTTAATTGAAAAAAACTTTGAAGGTTCTCTGCCGCAATTTTTAACAGCATTCCTTGATCGGAAAAAGCTCACGGCTAAGGAAGCTGAAGAACTAAAACGAATTATTGAGGAGGCGATGCAATGAACAGCTTGATGACAGTATTCAGCACTGTTGTCGGTATGAGCATGACAGCTTCCTACGTGGCTCTGGGTGTGATCCTGATTCGGCAGCTTCTGAAAAGGGCACCGAAAATCTTCTCTTATTTGTTATGGCTGGCGGTTTTCTTCAGACTGGTTTGTCCTGGTTCATTTACCTCAGTTTTTAGTTTCTTAAACGTTATTAAACCCGCTATGCAGCCTGATGCCTTACCTGAGGTGCTGGTGATGGCAGGCCTTGGGAACATAAATGATGCAATAAACGGTACAGTAAACAGCTCAGTTGGCAGCACGCTGCCTCTGGTCGCTGCAATGGATGTAAGTCCGCTTTCTATGATGATGTTGCTTGGCAGTATGGTCTGGATGGCCGGGGTTATGGTGCTGCTGATTTGGAATATTTTTTCCTATTTTAAAATTGCAGGGAAGATCAAAACGGCTACGCTGCTGGATGCTTCTTTACCGGATATTTATGAGACAGATCAAATCAGCACACCGTTTGTTTTTGGTTTTAGGAGACCGAGAATTTATTTGCCTGCAGGCATTTCGCCCCGGGAATTACCCTATGTACTGGCGCACGAAACGGTACATATTAAGAGACGCGATTATCTGATCAAACCGGCGGCATTTCTGGTTCTGATCATCCATTGGTTTAATCCGTTGATGTGGTTCTGCTTTGCGCTGATGGTTAAGGACATGGAAATGTCCTGCGATGAAACGGTTATCAGAAACAAGGGACAAGAGATCAAAGAAGATTATTCCAATTCCCTGCTGGCGTTGGCAGTTCAGAAGAACAGCTTCTGGCAGGCTACCCCTTTAGCTTTCGGTGCAAACAATATTAAAGAGAGAATTAAAAATGTGATCCATTACAGAAAACCCGGTGTTTGGATTGGTACGGCGGCAGTTGTTATGATTGTAGCGTTGATGATTGGATTTGTGGCAAACCCGGTCAATGACACGGCTGCAGGACAGGAAACATACGCTGGTTATGCAGTAGATAAATTACTGGCCAACAAAACACCGTATGTAGGCAATGCGAGCAAGGTTATCGCACTGATTGACGCGATGCCTTTGCCGAAAGGGGTCGTACGGGATAAAGTCGAATTGCAGACGTCGACCGCGCCGTATGGTCTAACCATTCAGTACCGGATCAACGACGATTCAGCGATTTCTGCGGAAAACGGAATGATCGGTGATGTGTTTGGGCGCAATGCCATCCTGTTGTTCAGCCTAGTCGATAATGTTGAAGTCATTAACATAAAATTTACCGACAGCGCGGGAAAATATGAAGGATATAGCACGACTTACTTAAGAAGCAGAATCGAGCAAATCATGCAGAGAGATGTACGCGTATATGCCGAAAGTGCCGATTTGCTGAAGGAATTGCTTACACGTCTGGAGTATGTGTACTTCAGTCTTGGAAATGAAGGAAATACGGCGGTCAACAAAGCTAAGCAGATTGAGCTGTGCTTGGAGAAAATCATGTCATCACCGTTACCTTCCTCCAATCCCTATGATTATATCAAAGCGCATCAGGCAGAGTACAATATCATTCTGGCCATGGATGAACAAGCACTGCCTTACCTATTTTCCGAATTTGCAAAAGGCGGGCAGACAGGCTTAAAGGGAAGTGTGATGGAGATCCTGTGCCGAAAGATCCTCGGCAGTGAGGATATCAAATACGCCAGCACGAATCATCAGGACTGGTATGATGCCTATAAAGCTCATACACAGCGGCTCACAGATAAAAACGGTTTGGACTGGATGCAGGCGCATTATCCGAAAGGTGTACTTATTTTGAGGGGAGAACAGAATTAACTTAGAACGAACTGTAACGCATTTTTCTCATTACGCGGCAACAATAAGCCGGAAAACAACGACAGCGTCCGCCGCGTTTTTCCGGCCCTTCATCATCTACCACTTCTTACTGTGTATCTCTGATGGGGCAAGCTTGCCTGTTCCACGTCTCATCTTTAAGCCACCTATCCAGAAGATCGTAAATTTTATTCTTATAAATGATATACGTCTCCTTGTCATTAGGGGCGATCTGGAGCAGCTTATGCTTGACTTCCTTGATGGTTTGATCCATGTTTTCACAGAGGAAGGCGATATGGTTGGCCCTGACTTTGAGCGACGTATTAATAAAGTTCGTCTTCATCCGCTCGTAGCCCTTGGCGGCTGAGCTTTTTTGGAGGGATTCCAGCGCATCATTCAGCTGCCTGGCCGTTTTAGCGAGTTCTTCTTTGGACGTTTTGACGTTCTCCAATTGGACCTTTAGATTGGCGAGTTCCGCAGTCAGCCCGGTGATGATACCGCTTTGGTCTTCCACTGTTTTCTGGAGATCCGTGTTCTCCTGCAGGGCCAGGTCTTTTTCCTGTAAGGCTTGGTCTTTTTCTTGCCTGGCTTGTGTCCGTTCCTTGACCGCTTGCCTGAGTTCCTGATTGGTCATGCCTTCGATATCCAGATCGACGATGAATTGCGCTCGTTCCTCCTTTGGGATACCTAAAAGAAGCACCGCCTGACTGTAGTTTAAATTCGGATTCGAATCCGAATTTGAGGAGGTAAGCTGTCCTGCTCCGTACTCTGTGAAGATACGCATCAGTTTATTGGCTCTGCTCTGGGAGAAATCGACCGACTCCTCCAGCCACTTGCCCCATTCTCCATGCTTAAGCAGGGCCTTGGCTTCCGTCAGCCGCCTGCCAATCTCGACAGCGGCGGCAAGGTAGATCCTCTCAGTCTGGTATTTGATCATATTAATTTCAGCCGCGATGACATGCGGCGTGCGTCCGTTGATGATATCGGTTACTGGATCAGTCATGATATCCACACTCCTTGGGGCTAACTTCACTCGTAGGATATGTGGCCAGGCTTAAAAGTGTGACAACCTCAGTATTAACAACGGACAATCTTTCTCATCGTATATAAGGTCACCGAAAGTCGAGATACTAAAAGATCAGTAATGCTTAAACCCTTGTAATCTGATATTCTCAAGTGTTATAACAGGTACATTGTTGCCAGTAAACCTGTTGCAGTCATAACGACGGCGTATGGCAGAGCCAGTTTTACCATCTCAGCGTAAGACAGGCGAATCAGCGGTGCTAGAGCAGAAGTCAAGAGGAACAGAAACGCCGCCTGACCGTTTGGTGTGGCAACGGAAGGGATATTTGTACCCATGTTGATGGCAACTGCCAGCTTGTTGTACTGCTCCACCGCAATGGCCCCGGCTTCAAACGCTTGCTGTGTTTCAGTCATATATACCGTAGCCACAAAAACATTGTCACTGATTGCCGAAAGGACACCGTTGGCCGCAAAGAAAGCCACAAGCTGGTTCTGCCCTTCCATGTTCAGCACCCATTGAATAATCGGCGTAAACAAATGCTGGTCATGAATAACCGCAACGACAGCAAAAAATACAACCAGCAGCGCAGTAAACGGCAATGCTTCTTCAAACGCATGACCGATGCGCTTTTCTTCAGTAACCCCGTTGAAAGCAGTAAGCAGGATAATAATCATCAGACCAATAATACCTACTTCCGCCAGGTGTAGTGCCAGGGAGAAGATCAGCAGAACGCCGCACAAAGCCATTACAATCAGGCGCACACGTCCGCGCATATTCCTGGCAGCATCTTTGGCTTTTACATCATCTTCCATAACCTTTCTCACAGATTCCGGAAGCTGGTAGCCGTACCCCCAGAACTTAGTAACTTCAAGGATAATGGTGGTCAGAAGACCAACGATCAATACCGAGATAGACACAGGGGCACATTGTATAAAGAAATCTACGAAGTCCCATTGCATAATGGAGCCAATCAACAGGTTCTGCGGTTCACCAACCAGTGTTATTGCTCCGCCCAGCGCAGTGCCCACAGCACCATGCATCATAAGATTACGCAGAAAACCACGAAACTCGTCCAGGTCTTCATGAAGTTTGTCATCAACACTATGGTCGTGATTAATGTCATACGTTTCGTATACTTTTTCGCTGGAAGCAAACTTGTGGAAGATGCTATAGAAACCATAGGCCACGGCGATAATCACTGCCGTTACGGTCAGCGCGTCCAAAAACGCAGAAAGAACCGCACCCAGTACAGCGAACAGGAATGAAAGCGCGACTTTAGAGTGTACTTTAGTAAGGAGCTTGGAAAACAGGTACACAAGACCTTCTTTCATAAAATAGATCCCGGCAACCATGAACATCAGAAGAAGAATAACCGGCAGGTTCATTTCAACCTCGTGATAGACCATATGAGGGTTAGTAAGTCCGAGCACAACGGCTTCGATCGCCAGAAGCCCACCGGCAGGAAGCGGATAACATTTTAACGCCATTGCCAGGGTAAAAATAAATTCGACAATCAACACCCACCCGGTAACGTACATACCGGCGGTAACCATCAAAATAGGGTTCAACACCAGAAAAGCAAGAATTGTTCTTTTGTACCAGTCCGGAGCGTGACCCAGAAAATTTGCTCTGAATGCTTGTCTGATGCCCATTTGTTTCATATGTACTATCCTCCCAAGTGAAAATTAAAGATATAAAAAAGAGAGTACTCCAAAACGGAACTACTCCCCCCCAAGAAGTTCATATTACTTGCAGCCTGGCAATCATAGCAACTTACAAGCAGCCTTAGACCCATAGCTTTAGCGTCCTTCACTTTCACGAAGTTTGCACCAACCTGTACAACTATATATTGTTATTTTTGCTTAAGTTTTTATATTATAACAAAAAATTATTCTTTTGAATACCCTGAATATATCCACTTTATGCTGAATTGTCCAGGTATTTACCTTAAGTATTTGTTTTTTAATATAATCCTTTAGCAAATCAGGCTATCTCTCAAAAATCTTCTTCCCCTTGACTT
Source organism: Dehalobacter sp. 12DCB1 (assembly GCF_004343605.1). Classification (GTDB taxonomy): domain Bacteria; phylum Bacillota; class Desulfitobacteriia; order Desulfitobacteriales; family Syntrophobotulaceae; genus Dehalobacter. The sequence goes on along the minus strand of NZ_POSF01000013.1, from coordinate 158,145 downwards.
ACAAAATAGTATTTTACTATTTTAAAGTTTTTACCCAAATATTCATATCTTCAAAACCCCCGCAAATATGGCAGTTGTTGATTAGTCTACCCCGATACATATACCCCAGCTTGCTTAAAGACCTGTTGATCCCAAGATTGTTAGCTCTTGAAAGGCTATATGCTGTAGCAAAGCCATTACGTTTCAAGTGTGTTTCCAGTTGGAATATCAATTCGCTTAATATATTTCTGCCTCTATACTTTGGATAAGTGGCGCAATCAGTTATTTCAGCATTCATGTTCTCTTTGTCTAGAACCACCGAAGCAATACTAATAATTTTCCCTTCCTCTTCCGCCACCATAAACAAGACATCATCCCGCATGACTTCTTGAAGATACTCTCTGCTAAAAATAGGAGTTGGATAGGTTTCAAATACCGTTTGAAAAAGCTGAACCATCTGGGGAATATCGTCCGGCACGGCCTGCCTTATCGTATAGTTTTTATTCTTAGTCAGCTCAAATTTATTGGTATTCTTAACACAATAATCGATAATTCTGTTTTCTTTCTCCTCATAGAGTGAATTTTTGCGCTTTGTATCAAGAAAAAGGGATATACAAGTTGCATCCTCTCCCTGAAAAAAACCGTCGATACCCCCCTCTGCTACAAACCCACATTCCTTAAAGATACTAAGATCTTGTTTATAACAATTCGCAATAATCTTACCCAGATTTTCTTTTTTGGAATAATCAATTATCTCTTTGATTATTAACTCTGACAAAAGAGAATGACTCAATATTTTAAGCCTTTTATTGCGATAATCCACGTACATGTCCACACCCGAAAAGTTAGTATATAAATTTTTACATTCGTCTTGATCTATATTCATGGAAGTCCTCCCTCTTATTGAGTCTTACGTTTCTACTTGGAATCAAGCACACTTGTTCATCTCTATATAACTTTTCTAATCCCCGGTATTCTTTATTCTTGAATTTACTGCACGTGCCGCATTTTCGGCACTGGTGCGTTTTATCCCGAGGCTCGCTATACGTGCAAATTACACCTTCATAATTTCTAAGAATGATCTTTTCAGGGGAATATGAAATCAAGTATTGTGGATTGACCGGGATCTTCCCCCCGCCTCCAGGCGCATCCACAACAAACTGTGGAATAGCTAGACCCGAGGTATGTCCACGCAGCATTTCTATGATTTCAATCCCTACAGAAACCGGAGTTCTGAAATGCTCTATTCCTTCTGAAAGGTCGCACTGATAAAGGTAATATGGTCTGATTCTGGAGCTTACCAGTTTTTGAACCAAATCACGCATTATATAGGGGCAATCATTAATGCCTTTTAAAAGTACAGACTGGTTGCCCAGAGGAATTCCGGCATCCGCCAATTTCTCACATGCCATGCGAGCCTCAACTGTCAGTTCCTTGGGGTGGTTAAAGTGAGTATTCAGCCAAATTGGATGATATTTTTTCAGCATTTCGCAGAGCGTATCGGTAATTCTCTGAGGCATGACAACTGGTGTTCTTGTGCCTATCCGTATTATTTCCACATGTTTGATTTCTCGTATTGATCTTATGATTGCTTCCAGCCTTTCATCAGAGAGGCATAAGGCGTCCCCTCCTGACAAAAGTACATCTCTGACTTCTTTATGCGCTCTGAAATAATTAATCGCCCGTTTGATATTGTCCTGGGAAAGAGCCCTATCCTCATGCCCGGCAAATCGTCTTCTTGTACAGTGGCGACAATACATTGAACACTGATCAGTAATAAGCAAAAGTACCCTGTCCGGATATCTGTGAGTAAGACCCGGGACTGGCGAGTCGACTGTTTCATGCAGCGGATCACAACTGTCGAACTTGGATATTTTAGTTTCATGAACCGTCGGTATTGCTTGCCGCCTTGCCGGGCAATGTTCGTCATTTGGATCCATAAGTGTAGAATAGTAGGGCGTTATTGCCATACGTAATTTTTTTAGACTTACTTCTACTCCCAGGCGCTCATCCAGGGTAAGGTTGACTACTTGTTCCAATTGATCAATTCTTGTGATTCGGTTAGAAATCTGCCACTTCCAGTCCTGCCACTGTTCTTCTGTTACATTTTTATATAAGGGTATATCCCTATAATTTCTTTGCATATTATTTAATTCCCCTTCAGATTCTTAATTGAGGATTGTCATTCCTCAATATTTAAGGTATATAAAACAAAATGCTGCAGAGAAGTCTCTGCAGCATATGCCTAAAAAATTTATACCCTAACTAAAGATGTCATCAAGCATATTAATCACCTTCTCTTCCAACGCTTACGAGATTAGCTGACGGATTCGGGTCGAAAGAGCTTAACCCTACCAAAGCATCTGCTATGGATTCACCCCTATTTGTTTGGGTCTCCCGTTCCATACGGATTCAGCGTTTAAAATAAATTCAGTTTTGTTCTTTGATAAAAACATAAGGTGAAAAGCTAACACATTAAGTAGCCTCCCACCCCAGAGCCTTGTTTCTCTTGAAAATGGCAAGTGCCATTCCAACCGAAAGCAAACGTATTATGTTTTGCGTATCCTATTTACTGAATCCAGCCAAAATATTAGCTGATAAATATAGGATAACAAAAGATTAATTTAATGTCAATTTAAAATGTATTTTTTTGGCAATGTTTCCTAACCATGTGAACTACAGTTCTCGTTTACAGAAACACCTCCTGAAAATAATTGCTGCAATGATATCAACGATATGAAGAATTGTAACAAAAATCCTGAGATTAATAAAGGAAATGACTTTTTTTCGGCGAACTTTAATACATAAAATCAGCCATAGATTCTGCTCTATGGCTATTTTTCTATAATCCCGACGATGGGAGATTGATTGGATATGATTACCAAAGCAAAAGAAGCCCTGCTCAAATATTTCGGTTACCGGGATTTTAGAGGAGGACAGGAACAAGTCATTGCAAGCCTGCTTCAGAGGCAGGATACGTTAGCCATTATGCCCACAGGGGCAGGCAAGTCGATTGCGTATCAGATTCCGGCGGTTCTGTTTGAAGGGGTTACGCTGGTTATTTCCCCTTTGATCTCTCTAATGAAAGATCAAGTGGACAGCCTCAGGCAAACCGGGATTCCGGCTACGTTTATCAACAGCTCTATTTCTCCGAAAGAGACCTGGTCGCGCATTGACAGGATGCAGCGGGGAGAGTATAAACTGGTCTATCTGGCACCGGAGCGTCTGGAATCGGAAGAGTTCCTTGCCAGGTTGAAGGGACTGCCAATCCATTTTGTGGCTGTAGACGAAGCGCATTGTGTTTCCCAGTGGGGCCATGACTTTCGCCCAAGCTATTTGCGGATCAGCAAGTTTTTGCAATCCCTGCCCGCAAGGCCGTTGGTCGGAGCTTTCACAGCTACGGCCACAGAGGAAGTCAGGCAGGATATCATCCGCTTGCTGGGCCTCAAGAAACCGAATTGCTTTATTACGGGATTTGATAGGCCGAACCTGAAGTTTTCCGTTCTGCGCGGTGAAAATAAGAAGGTTTTTGTTCAGGATCATCTGAGAAATAACCGCAATGATTCGGGAATTATCTATGCCGCGACGCGTAAAGATGTCGATAGACTCTATAAATTGTTGAAAGGACAGGGATTCTCAGTCGGCTGTTACCATGCCGGTTTGCCCGATCAGGAGCGAAAGCGCAATCAGGAAAAGTTTATCTATGACGAGATTGCTGTGATGGTGGCGACAAACGCTTTCGGTATGGGAATCGATAAATCCAATGTCCGGTTTGTGATTCATTACAACATGCCCAAGAACATCGAATCCTATTATCAGGAAGCCGGCAGGGCGGGTCGTGACGGTGAGCCGGCAGAATGTTTTCTGCTTTTTGGCCCCCAGGATGTGCAGATTCAAAAAATGATGATTGAAGAAACCATATTTCAGGAACAGCGTGTGGCCAATGAGTATAAAAAACTGCAGGCCATGGTCGATTACTGCCATACATCGAGATGTTTAAGGCAGACCATCCTGGAGTATTTCGGAGAAACAGAAAGTCCCAATAAATGCCGGAACTGCAGCAACTGTGACGATGACCGGAAAAAGGTTGATGTAACTCTGGATGCCCAAAAAATTCTGTCCTGTGTTTACCGGATGAAGGAACGTTTTGGTTCGGCGTTGGTAGCCGAGGTACTCAAAGGCTCCCAGAACAAAAAAGTTCTGCAGTTTGGGCTAGACAGACTATCTACCCATGGGATCATGAAGGACACACCGCTGCAGGAGATTAAGGACAGGATCAGTTTCCTGGCAGCCGAAGGTTATCTCGTGGTTGCAGGCGGCCAGTATCCGGTAATGAAGCTTGCGCCGAAAGCGGCGGCTGTGCTTAAGAGTGAGGAAAGAGTGTATCAGATTCAGGTGCAACGGGAAGAAGTATCGCTCACCGCCGCTGAACAAATATTTGAAAGACTGCGGGCCTTGCGCAAACAGATTGCCCAGCAGGAGGGATTGCCTCCGTACATGATTTTTCCGGACAGCACGCTCAGGGAAATGGCTCAAAGCTGTCCGCAGGACAGGAATACCCTGATCCGGGTAAATGGCGTTGGCGAAAGGAAACTGCAGAAATACGGGGATTTATTTTTAGAGGAGATCAAGGAGGCCCTGCAAGGACATGAAAATATTGGTTGACGCCGACGCCTGTCCGGTGAAAGAGATCATTGTGAGCTGCGCGAAACAATTTGAACTTCCGGTCATCATGATCATCGATACTTCCCATGAACTGAAGGATGACTACAGTATGGTGATCACCGTGGACCAGGATCGGGACAGTGTAGATTTCGCGCTGATGAAGCGGTTGGCCAGGGAAGATATTGTTGTCACGCAGGATTATGGACTGGCGGCGCTTGTTCTGGGGAAAGGCGCCAGGGCCATTAATCAAAATGGCCTTATTTATACGGACAGCAATATTGAACGGCTCCTTTTCGAACGTCACGTCGGACAAAAGGTACGGCGTGGGGGAGGAAGAACTACCCATGTCAAGAAAAGAACCAAAGAAGACAATGAACGGTTCAGGACGGCCTTTATTAGGCTGATCGAAGAAACCAAAGACCGTACGTTTGAATAACTCAAGAATGATAGAAAAAACACAGAATTACGAGTACAAGGTATTTAAATTAACTACCAAAAAAATTATAATGCAAACATTCATCAATATTACCCGAGATTTGGTCTGCGTGCCATAATTCCAGTGTCAAGCGGAGCATGGATGCGCAGCGCGGCCTTTTGTGTCAAGGATGACACAACGGCCGAAAGCGGAATTGTGGCATGCAGACAAGCTCGAGATAATAACACTGTTTTAGTTGGATAATTCTCAGAGGAACGGAGAACAGGATGAGTCTTAGGTTTATTTACGGACGGTCCGGCAGCGGCAAGTCCACCTATTGCCTGAATGAAATAAAGGAACGTGTCAACAACGGAGCGGATCATCCTTTGGTGCTGCTTGTGCCGGAACAGTATACGCTGCAGGCGGAGAGAGACCTGATTAACGTGCTGAAGACCGGAGGGATTCTAAAGACGGAAGTATTAAGTTTCCGCCGCCTGGCATTCAGGGTATTTAACGAGGCGGGCGGAATCACGTACCCGCATATCCACCCAGCAGGCAAGAGCATGTTGATCTATCGTGTCCTCATGCAGATCAAAGAAGAACTGAAGGTCTATACGAGATCAGCCGAGCGCAAAGGGTTTATCAGTTCGCTTTCAGGGCTGATCACGGAGCTGAAACGGTATAATGTTACGCCGGAAGATCTGCAGAACGCCATTGCCGTTATGGCGGACCAACCGCTCAAGGATAAACTGACTGAACTGAATGCCGTCTATTCCGGGTTCGAGGAACTGATCCGGCAAAGATACCGGGACAGTGACGATGATCTTACCCTGACGGCAGCCAAGCTGGAATCCACCACCATTTTTGACGGCGCGGAAATCTGGATTGACGGTTTTGCCGGATTTACACCGCAGGAATATAAAGTCATCACTATGCTGCTGCTTAAGGTGAGCAGGGTAAATATCTGCCTGTGTACGGATTCCCTGGCTGAAGAAGGTCTGTTGGAAACCGATGTGTTCTCTGAGGTCAAGGGGGTGTACCGCAAGTTCAAGAAAATCTGCCAGGAGGCGGGTTTGGAGATCGAGCCCCCGGTTCAGGCAGCGGGATTTCCGTTGCCCAGGTTCCGCTGCAGTGCAGAGTTGTCCCACCTTGAACGCTACTGTGATGTGTATCCGCATCGGGTATATACCGAAGCAACCAGGGATATCTTCCTGCATGCTTCGGTGAATATTTATGCGGAGATTGAAGCTGCAGCGGCAGACATAGTCAGGCTTTGCCGGGATCGTGGGCTCAGGTACAGAGATATTGCCGTAGTCACCGGAAACCTGGACGGCTACCGGAGTTTTCTGGAGACTGTTTTTGCTGAATATGAGATCCCGTATTTTTTGGACAGAAAGACCGAGATCACGGATCAGCCGCTGGTTAGGATGATGCTGGCGATGCTCGATATTTTTAGTGACAACTGGTCTTACGAAACGGTATTTGCTTATCTGAAAACCGGTTTATCCGGTCTAGATAGGGAACGTATCGACCACATCGAAAATTATGTGCTGGCCTGTGGGATCCGCGGTAGCCGCTGGACGAAAAATGAAGACTGGACGATGCATCCGGGTTTGCTGCCGGAAGAGAATCAGCGGCCCCAAGATGTGGAGAAGGCCGAAGCAGAGCTGAAGGAAATCAATCAGACCAGACGTGAAATTGCAGCTCCGCTTCTTCAATTTCGCGCCAAAACCAAAAACAGAAAAAAGGCTTCGGAAATCTGCGAAGCCTTGTATGATTTTCTTGGCGGGATAGGCGTCCCGGCCAGATTGGAAAGGATCATGGAAGAATTCAGGCGGCAGGGTATGCTAAATCTGGCCAATGAATACGGTCAGGTCTGGAATATCCTGATGAACGTCCTGGATCAGACCGTGGAGACTATGGGCGAGGAGCCTTTGAGTTTGGAAAGCTTTACGGACACCCTGAAAATCGGCTTTGCCGAATATCAGATTGGGTTGATACCGGCTTCGCTGGATCAAGTTTTGATCGGCAGCATCGAGAGGTTTCGAAGCCATGAGATCAAAGCACTTTTCATTTTAGGGGTCAATGACGGGGTGTTCCCTGCCACTGCTCAGACGGAAGGTATCCTGGCCGATGCGGACCGTGCCGCGCTGAATACGGTGGGGATCGAACTGGCTAATGATACCCGCACGCAGGCCTTTCAGGCCCAGTATCTGATTTACCGGTCTTTAACGACCGCATCTGCTTATCTTCGCCTGAGCTGGCCGATCGCCGACCAGGAGGGCCGAAGCTTACGGCCTTCGATGGTGATCTACAGGTTAAGGAAGCTGTTTCCGAAAATTACGGAAAACAGCACGCTGATTCCAATGCTATCCGGGTTTGCTGCTGGTAAAGAAAATGCTGAGACGGAGAATATAGGGACGGAGAATACAGAGACGAAGAATACAGAAGTAGTGAATGCCGGCACAGAAAATACCTGGCTAGAAAGTGCTGAACTAGAACAGCTGACCGGAAAATCCCCTTCTTTTAAACAAATGGTTGCAGCTTTCCGCCGCAAGGCAGAAGGGCTGGAAATCAACGGCTGGTGGCAGGATGTCTATCGCTGGTACAATGGGCTGGAAGAATGGAAACCGCGCTGTGAGGCGCTTCAGACTGCATTTTCAGCCAGAAATATTGCCGAGCCGGTCAGTTCTGAAAAAATAACGGCGCTGTATGGCGCATCGGCTCATGCCAGTGCATCGAGGCTCGAGAAATATGCGTCCTGTCAGTTCGCATTTTATCTTCAATATGGACTTGAAGCCAAAGAGAGAAAGATTTATCAGTTCAGTCCGCCGGATGTCGGGACGTTTATGCATGCCGTTCTCGAAAGATTTTCGCTGGAGGCGGCCCAGCAGCAAATCTCTTGGCGAGAGATGGAAAGACCGTGGTGCCGGGAGAAAGTCTCGGAGATTGTGGATGAAATGCTTCGAAAAATGCAAGGGTCCGGCCTCACGGCCTCCCAACGGTATACTTCACTTGCCTTGAGACTGAAAAGGGTCATCACGCGTGCGGTCTGGATGATTGCAGAGCACCTCAAGCGCAGCGGCTTTGAGCCGTTGGGTTATGAGCTTGGATTTGGCGAGCGGGAAAAGTTCCCGCCGATTGTGATTGAACTTGATTCAGGCCGAAAGGTATCTTTAAGCGGAAGGATTGACAGGGTCGATGCGCTGGAAGCTGAAGAAGGGACCTACCTCAGAATCGTGGATTATAAATCCGGGAGCAAAGATTTCAAACTGGCCGACGTTTATTATGGACTGCAGATCCAGTTGTTCACGTATCTCGATGCCCTCTGGCAGAACAGCGGGCTGGAGACAGAAAAACCAGTCCTGCCGGGAGGAATCCTGTATTTCCGGATCGATGATCCTATCGTCAGAGCTGACGGCAGGCTTACGGAGGAAGAGATCGAGCTGGACATTATGAAACAACTGAAAATGAAGGGCTTGCTGCTCGCGGATGTCAAATTGATCAAGGAAATGGACCGGACCATCGACGGCACTTCACTGATCATTCCGGCCAGGATCAATAAGGGGGACCTTCTGGGCAAATCATCGGCAGCTACCCTGGAGCAATTTGAAATCCTCAGAAAATATGTCCGGAACCTTCTGAAAGACTTATGTGAGGAAATGATGAGCGGCAGCGTTTCGATCACGCCGTACAAGAAAAAGCGGACAACCTCGTGCACCTACTGCCACTACGCTGCAGTCTGCCAATTTGATCCGGCCAGAAAGGAAAACAGCTTCCGGTTGCTGGCTGACCGTGGGGATGAGGAAATCTGGAACGATATCATGAAGGCGGAACAAAATCATGACTGATCAGACGAAATGGACGAATGAACAAAGGGAAACAATTACGGCCAAGGACTGCAGCCTGCTGGTTGCAGCGGCTGCCGGGGCCGGCAAGACGGCCGTGCTTGTGGAGCGTATCATTCAAAAGATTACAGACAGCCATGATCCTGTGGACATTGACCGGTTGCTCGTGGTGACGTTTACCAATGCAGCTGCGGCAGAAATGAGGGAAAGAATTGCCGAAGCACTCGCTGCAGTACTGGAAAGCAACCCGGGGTCTTCCAATATGCAAAAACAGCTGACGCTGTTAAGCAAAGCCAGCATTACAACCATTCACTCATTTTGTCTTGAGGTCATCCGCAGTAACTTCCAGGCCATTAATATTGATCCGTCTTTCCGGATCGCCGATGAGACGGAAACGATGCTGATGAAAATAGAAGTGCTCAATGACTTGTTTGATGAAATGTATGAAGAGAATGCCGAGAATCAGGATTTTCTTGAACTATTAGAGTGTTATGTCGGCAACAGGGACGATCAGGCCTTACAGGACATGGTGCTGAATCTGCATACGTTTATACAAAGCAGTCCCTGGCCGGAAAAATGGCTTGCGGAGATGACCGAACGTTTTGCTATGCCCGAAGGTACGGATTTCAGCCAGACCTGCTGGGGAAAAGTCTTGCTTAAAAGTATTGGACTCGAAATTGAGGGACTGATACAGAATATGCAGGCCGCTGTTGCCCTTCTGCAGCCTGGTACAGGACTGGATAAATACCGTCCTGTCTTCGAGGAAGAATACTGCTTTCTGCAGCATATCCGGGAGCTTTGTCTGGAAGAACGTAATGCCAGGTGGGATGACCTTGCCCAAACAGTCCGGGACTACCTGTTTCAAAGACTGCCGGTAGCCGGCAAAGATGCGGATAAAGCTGTTCAGGAGCAGGTCAAAGAAATCCGGGATCAGGTCAAAAAGAAAATCGGCAAATTGAAAGAAAGGTCGCTGGCAGCGGATTCGGAAGAAATCAGAACCGATTTGCAGATCCTTCAGCCGCTGATGCAGTGTCTGGGCAGACTGGTTGTTGAATTTGAACGCAGATATGCGCTAAAAAAGAATGGCAAGTCTCTGGTGGATTTTAATGATCTGGAACATTTTTGCCTCGAAATTTTGACTGTACAGGATGAAACGGGAGCGTATGTACCATCTGAAGCAGCCAAACGCTATCAGGAACGCTTCGCGGAAATTCTGGTTGATGAGTACCAGGACAGCAATCTGGTCCAGGAGATTTTGCTTCAGATGATTTCCCGCACAGGATCAGCCAGGCCGAATGTCTTTATGGTCGGAGATGTCAAACAGAGTATTTACAGATTCAGACAGGCTAAACCGGAACTGTTTCTGGAGAAGTATCACAGTTACTCTCCGGAACAAGGTGCCAGCCATCGAAAAATTTGCTTGTATAAGAATTTCCGCAGCCGCCGGGAAGTGGTTGATGCTGTTAACTACATTTTCAGGCAGATCATGTCCGTACAAGTCGGGGAACTGGACTACAATGACAACGAGGCTTTGAATCCGGGAGCTGTCTTTGCTGAAAATGACCAGGAACATTTGACTGTCGGCGGGGCGGTAGAATTTCATCTTATTCAAACAGGTGATCTGGAACGGCTGGATCAGGAAAACGGATTTTCTGACAGTTCAGGTCAGGAAGAACAGGAATTGACGGAGTTTGCGGACGCCTCAAATGGCCTCTCTGATGAAACGGAACAGATTGACCCGGGTCTGCTGGATGCGATCCAATGTGAAGCCCGCTTTACGGTCAGAAGGATACAGGAACTGTTTCATCCGGACGAACAAGGCAGGAGGACGGCCGTCTATGATAAGGAACGTAAAGCGTACCGGGAGCTGCGCTGCAGCGACATTGTCATTCTTCTCCGGACCACCCGGAATTGGTCCGAGGTATTCACGGAGGAACTGACGGCGGCCGGTATCCCTGCCTTTGCTGATACCGGCACAGGATTTTTCAAGTCATCCGAGGTACAGGTGATCCTGTCACTGCTTCAGATCATTGATAATCCGTTGCAGGATATTCCATTATTGGCCGTTCTGAGATCGCCGCTGGCCGCTTTCTCATCCGATGAGCTCGCCGGACTGCGGCTTACCAGACGGCATGTGCCGATCTATGAGGCACTCAAACAGTTGGTGGAAGAGATGGCAGAAGGGGATACCCCTGAACCGGAGAGCGGAGAGCCTGATAACGAATTAGGGAGCAGTAAGCCGGAAATCAAATCTCAGAGCCAATCCACGGACGGAGAATCTGAGATTGAAAAAATAAAGAACGAAATAGAGACGTCGGCCAAAGAAGCGCTGAAAAAGAAAGCAGCAATGTTCCTGAGCAACCTTCACAGATGGCGGGACACCGCTCAATATCTGTCTGCCGACAAGCTGCTTTGGCAGCTTTATACCGAGACCGGCTATTATGGGATTGTCGGAGCGATGCCTGGGGGCGTGCAGCGTCAGGCCAATCTCCGGATTCTATTTGAACGGGCCAGACAATATGAGGGAACAAGCTTTAAAGGGCTGTTCAATTTTATTAATTTCATTGACAAGCTAAAAAGCAACCAGGGTGACTTTGGCAGTGCTAAAATCCTTGGTGAAAATGATAATGTCGTTCGGATCATGAGTATTCATAAAAGCAAAGGGCTGGAATTCCCGGTCGTCATTCTGGCCGGATGCGGCAAGAAATTTAATTTTCAGGATTTGAACAGGAGCATTTTATTTCACCAGGAGCTTGGACTCGGTCCTGACGTTGCGGATCCGAGGCTCAGGATAGCGTATCCGTCTGTTCCTAAATATGCAATTCGGGAACAAATCAGGATGGAGACCTTGTCGGAAGAAATGCGGATTCTCTATGTGGCCTTGACCAGAGCCAGGGAAAAGCTGATTATCTCCGGAGCGGTTTCCAATGCCAGGAAGGCGTTGAACAAATGGTGCAAAGCTGCTGCAGGTGATCCGGAAAAGCTGCCTGCACATGAAGTGTATAAAGGAGAGAAATATCTGGACTGGATCGGACCGGCACTCATAAAGCACCGGGGCTGCTGCATTGCCAGTCTGAGCGGCCGGCTTGGGTATCATACCTGTGCGACGGAGGGAGCATTGGGAAACGGTCAGCTTGACGACCCGTCCGAATGGCAGATCCGCGTATGGACAAAAAATGAGCTTCTTGGCAGACCAGCTGTTCAGGAACAGGAAGAAGAAACATTCATCCGATGGCTGGCCGGTTTGCGTCAGGAGACCGAAGATCACGGTGATACCGAGGATTACGGTGATACCGAGAATTACGGTGATACTGAAGTTAATAATGCTAAAAACGGTAGCAGCGATAATCATGCTAATAATTATAACGATTATATCGATAATAACGACAGTGATGGGCTTCACGGCAGAAATGTAAAGAAAGAGATTGCGCGAAGGCTTGGTTGGGAGTATCCCTTCACTGCCAGTACCCGGACACCGCCCAAAGTCTCTGTCACCGAACTGAAAAGACGGCTGGAAGCAGAGCTTACGGAAGAACCGGAGCTGGGGCTGGCAACCGGATCAGCTCTCCTGCCACAGCTGATCAAAAAGCCGTTGTTTCTCGAAGAAAAGAAAGGGTTGAGTGCGGCAGAAGCCGGAACGATCCTGCATTTTGTCATGCAGCACCTGGATGTTCAGCGCAATGACATTCCGAATCAGATTCAAGAAATGGTCAAAAAAGAACTGCTCACAGAGCAGCAGGCTGAAAGCGTTGATCCGAAAAAGGTAATGTTTTTCCTAGAGTCAACGCTCGGATGCAGAATGAAGGCCTCAGGCAGTGTAAACCGTGAAGTCCGCTTTAATATAGAAATACCCTGCCGGGAAATATTCTCTGACATGGCGGCAGATGCCTGCGGGCAGGAAGTCGTCTTGCTGCAGGGCATTATTGACTGTTATTTTGAGGAAGAAGACGGGATTGTTCTGGTTGACTATAAGACGGACCACATTCCGGAAGGCGGGTCCCGCATTATTCTGGAAAGGTACCGCCAGCAGATTCTCTATTATGCCAGGGCGCTGGAAATGCTGACAGGGAGAAAAGTCAAAGAAAAGTATTTTTATCTTTTTGACTGTGGCGAGATCTTGCAGTCTTGACAGTAACCGTAGATTTCCAGTTTGTGCTGGATCACATCGAAATTGGCTTGGTCTTTCAGGGCCATTTCAAATTCTTTCATTGGACAGTCCATAATCGAGATCCGTTTATTGCACTTCATACAAATCAGATAGTGTTTGTGCTTGTCGTGATTCAGTTCATATCTGGCTTTGCCGTCATCAGAGATATTTGTTTTGAGAAGCAGATTGCCCGACATCAGCTTTTCCAGCGTACGATAGACGGTAGAAAGGCAAATGGACGAGCTTTTATCTTTTAGAGAAATAAAAATCTCTTCAGCTGTCAAAGGTTCTTCTGCATTCTGAAGCAGGTCAAATATCAAGTTCCTATGCTTGGTATTCTTGATCCCTGCTTTTTTCATGATTTCTTTTAATGGGTCTTGCTGGTTTTCAGGCAAAGAATTCAGTCCTTTTAGTCAAATTTTTACGTACAACGGAACAGTGCCCCCAAATTGATCATGAGGTTATTTTTGTCAGTTGCTCCAGAAGATTTTTAATGATTTCAGCCTTATATATCTGACTCTGACTCTATTGTAATACTTTTACACAGCTTCACAAAGCATTAATGATTTTGCTGAAAAAATATTTGAAATAATTTCTAAATCAAAGGGAATAAAATGTATACTTTTGTAGTATAATCAATTTATATATTAATGCAAATGCGAACCATTTGCAAAAATAGGGGAAATTAGCTGATGACTACTAAGACCGCAAAGACGGCTGTGATTGATAAAACGGCAATGAATAGGAAAAATAGGACCAATAGGACAAAAATGTTTTTTAAGTGGGCGAAACCTTTTTGCGCGGCTTTGCTGGCAATCATGGTAACCTTAAGCGGGTGCGGTGCAAAGGAGAGCGCAGCGGTGAATACGGATGACAGTCGAGGATCGCTGAAAATTGCGACTTCGTTTTATCCGATCTATCTATTCACTTTAAACATCACGAAGGGTATCTCGAATGTGACCGTCGTCAATATGACCAAACCGACAACCGGCTGTCTCCACGATTATGCCCTGACGACCGAAGATCTGAAAAGCCTGGAAGATGCCAAGGTTCTGGTGATCAACGGCGCGGGAATGGAATCATTCCTGGCTAAGGTTACAGGGCAGATGCCGGATTTGAAGATCATCGACGCCAGTGAAGGGATTACCCTGATTCAGGATGAGACAGGGAAAAATCCGCATGTGTGGCTGAGTATATCTAAAGCGATCAGACAGGTTCAGAACATTGGCGATAAGCTGGCGGCACTTGATCCCGAAAATGCTGAAAAATATCAGGAAAATACTGCAGAATATATTGTGAAGCTCGAACAGGAAAAAAATAAAATGCATCAGGCCCTGGATGGGGTAAAGAACCGGGATATCGTGACTTTTCATGAGGCATTCCCGTATTTTGCCGAAGAATTCCATTTGAATGTGGCAGCAGTGATCGAGCGGGAGCCCGGATCAGAACCCAGCCCAATCGAACTGACTGAAACGATCGAAAAAATCAAAACATTAAAAGTTAAGGCTTTGTTCGCCGAGCCTCAGTATTCTGCCGATACGGCAGAGACAATCGCCAATGAAACAAGTGCCCGGGTCTATTATCTTGACCCGATCGTCACAGGCCCTTTGGAAGCGGATGCTTACATTGATCTGATGGATAAAAATCTGCAGACGCTGCAGGGGGCTCTCCAATGAAAAATAAATGCTGCAATCATGAATTATATGAAGAATGCGGATGCGGCTTATGCCGTACGAGGATCAACCACCTCGGGGTAACGCTGAATAACAAAGAAATACTGCGGGATATCAATCTGGAAATATACTGCGGCGATTTGACTGCGGTGATCGGACCGAACGGAGCCGGTAAGACAACCTTGTTTAAAGCTATCCTCGGTGAAATTCCACACACGGGAACGATTGAATTTCTTGATCCTAAAGATAACCATAAGGGCCGTCCGCTCATCGGCTATGTCCCGCAGAAACTTGATTTTGACAACAGTTCGCCGGTCACTGTGCTGGACTTGTTTACAGCGACTTACAACCGTTTTCCCGTCTGGCTCGGTTCTTCTCAAAAAACAAAAAAACGCGTTCAAAAGAATTTAACGCTTGTGCAGGCTGAACATCTGCTTAACAGAAGACTGGGTGCGCTATCCGGAGGGGAGTTGCAAAGAGTATTGCTCGCGCTGGCGCTTGACCCCGTCCCAAATCTCTTGTTTCTTGATGAACCGGTGTCGGGTATCGACCAGAAAGGGTTGGAACTATTCTATGATATTGTGTCCAGGCTGCGTCAGGACTATGACTTGTCGATTATTCTTGTTTCGCATGATCTGAATCTCGTGGCCAAATATGCAGACCGCGTGATACTGCTGAATCATGCGACCATCGAATGCTGCGGAACCGCTGCTGAAGTCTTCGATAACGAGAAAGTGATTGAAACATTTGGTATGGGGTGGGCCAAAGGAAACGCTGAATCCAAAAGAAAAGAGGAAGAACAAGCCAATGATCGAACAATGGTATAGGATGCTTGATGCCTTACTTCCTCTAGGCTGGCTGGAATATGATTTTATGAAGAACGCCCTTTTGGCTGTTCTTCTGGTGACACCCATTTTGGGCATCCTCGGCACAATGATCGTGAATAACCGGATGGCCTTTTTCTCAGATGCGTTGGGACATTCGGCGTTGACAGGTGTTGCGGCGGGAGTTGTACTCGGGATCCAAAGCCCTTTTTGGGCTCTGCTGGTTTTTTCGGTGTTGTTTGCGGTTGCGGTGATTAGTGTTAAAAATGCCAATACGGCATCGACGGATACGATTATCGGCGTATTTTCCTCAACGGCAGTTGCATTGGGTATCGTGCTCCTGTCACGCAACGGCGGCTTTAGCAAGTACTCCGGGTATTTGATCGGGGATCTGTTAAGCATAACCCCTTCAGAGCTGGGAATTTTAGCCCTGATTTTTGTGCTGGTGCTGGTGTTTTGGGCAGGCTGGTTCAACAAGCTGCTGTTGGTAAGTGTCAATCAATCCCTGGCCAAAAGCCGGGGAATTCATGTCCGCTTTTATGAATTTGTATTTGCCATCGTGATCGCCGTTGTGGTAACGTTCGCGATTCGCTGGGTAGGCATTCTGATTATCAGTTCCCTGCTTGTCCTGCCTGCAGCCGCTTCCCGGAATATCGCGGCAAATACGAGGCAGTATCATGTCTTTGCCGTGATCATCGCCTTGATTTCCGGTCTGGCAGGACTGATCCTGTCCTATTTTTGGGGAACGGCAACAGGCGCCACCATTGTTCTGATGCTTGCGCTATTCTTCGCCGGGACATTTATCTGGAAAGTTTCAACAAGATAAGATCTACGATGACCATTCTAGTAGAACGCTTTGGAAACAAGTAAACTATCCAGCATTCAAATTGATCCAATTATGGCATGCAGACGAACTTAAACAGGCTGATAATCAGTCTGGGGGACACAGTTCTGCTGTAAGCGGAGCATGGAGTGCGTAGCGCGGCCTTTTGTGCCATGGATGGCACAATGGCCGGAAAGCAGTATTGTGACCCACAGACTAGCCCTAATAAATACGTGAAAATAATTTGAGAACGTTATACCAGTGAATTATAGTGTATAATAGGTATACTAATTTTAGAACTACCGATTGAAACAATAGTGACGATAGAATGTGCTTACCGCGTTATTTAAGAAAGGACTGACCAATTATGTGCAGAGAAAAAACACCCTGGGAAAAATGTGCTGAATTTCATGGACACGAATGTATGGGACTTGCAATTGGCTTTAGACAAGCGTTTATCGGACTCAATGCGCTTGGTGTAACAAGAGCTGCTGATGAAGAATTGTTTGCAGTCGTCGAAAACGATGCCTGTGGTGTCGATGCGATTCAGGTACTTACCGGTTGTACGCTTGGAAAGGGCAATCTGATTTATAAGGATGCCGGCAAACAGGCAGTCACGCTGGCCAACCGCAAATCTGGCAAAGCGGTCAGGATTTTAAGGAAACTTGGCAACAAACCCGATGATGAACAATATACTGAATTGAAAGCAAAAATATCAGCCGGTTCAGCCAGTGATCAGGAAAAGGCAGCTTGGGGGACTCTGCAGAAGGAAAGAATTGAAAAATTTCTGGCCACACCTGCCGATGGATTATTTACGGTTACCGAAGTAACTATGCCCCGGATTGAACCGGCCAGAATTTTTCAGACAGTCGTATGCTCTCAATGCGGGGAGCCATTTGCGGAAGTCAAAGCACATCTGGCCGAAGGAAAAATCATCTGTTCCGATTGCAATAAGACTTATACCAGGGGATGGCGTTAACCAGGATTATTTAGATGTCAGACGGTTGTTAAAACAAATATAATTTTGTTTGACAGCCAAAGAATTTATACGGTATAATGAACGAAACCCGATAGTAACTTTTTGGAGAATGTAAAATGCTTAGTGGTAAGAGAATGGTAGAACAAATCAATACTTTTGCGTTTAGAAGCTTTAGCCAGTGCTATTATTACTTTTATTTTAGCACCGGTTATTTTTGGTTGTTCTACAATCGAATACTTTCTCTCTTCACTAATGAGCATCCGGCGGAAAATTGCCTTGCGGCCTGACCCCGGTCGAGAGGAACCAAAGTTGAAATACGATACTGTTACAGAAGGCTCATTAGCAATAATGGGTCTTCTGTTTTTTACTATCGGAAAGTATCACATCTTTCTGATAGATATAAATATTTAAGCTTGCGTAGTATCATGTAAGTAAGTAGGACAGTTTAAGGAGGTAGGAAAAATGATTATTGTAATGAGGCCGAAGACGCCCCCGGAGGAGATCGCGAAGATGAAACAGAAGATATTGGACCTGGGATGTGAGGTTCATGAGTCTTTAGGCGTGAACTACCATATTCTTGGGTTAATCGGAAATACCAGCAGCATTGACCCGGACACGATGCATGCAAATGATTGGGTTGAAAAAGTTATTCATGTCCAGGAGCCTTTTAAAAAGGTTAACCGTTTATTCCACCCGGAAGATACGGTCATCAGTGTCGGGGACAGAAAAATCGGCGGCGACACCTTTGCTGTGATTGCCGGACCATGTTCGGTAGAAAGTGAAACGCAAATTGTCGGCATTGCCGAAGCGGTCAAAAAATCCGGAGCTGCTTTTTTAAGAGGCGGCGCTTTTAAGCCACGTTCCTCACCGTACAGCTTTCAGGGTTTAAGAGAAGATGGCCTGGAACTTCTGAAAATAGCCAGAAACAAGACAGGATTGCCGATTGTATCGGAGTTAATGTCGACCGAATATCTGGAGAGATTCGTTGAAGACGTGGATATTATTCAGATCGGCGCCCGCAATATGCAGAACTTTGAACTCTTAAAAGAAGTCGGAAAAATTCAAAAACCGGTGATTCTAAAAAGAGGGTTATCCTCGACGATTGAGGAATTATTACTTGCTGCGGAATATATTTTGGCGCATGGCAATGAGAATGTTATTTTCTGTGAAAGAGGCATTCGGACTTTCGAAAATTACACCCGAAATACGCTTGACCTGACTGCTGTGCCGGTGATCAAGAAACTGAGTCACCTTCCGGTTATTGTTGATCCAAGCCACGCGGCAGGGCTGTGGTGGCTTGTCGAACCGATGGCTAAAGCAGCGATGATCGTAGGTGCCGACGGTGTCATGATCGAAGTGCACAACGACCCGGCCAATGCCAAATGTGACGGGCAGCAGTCTATCAAACCGGAGAGATTCGAGGCTTTAATGGATTCGTTAAGACAGCTGGCGGTTATACAGAATAAGATTATTTAATCAATAATATGATCCCTGGAGGTGGATTTCTTGGAAGAACCGGACTTTGGTAGTATGGAAATTACGGTAGTGGGTCTGGGACTTATTGGCGGATCATTCGCCATGGCTTTGAATAAACTAAAACCAAAGAAAATCTGGGCAGTCGATGTTAACATCAGCGTACTGGAACAAGCAGAAAAAACAGGTGTGATCAGCAAAGGATTCCCGGAGGCGAGCATCCCGCTGCAAAGCTCGGATGTTGTTGTGATCTGCATCTATCCGGAGCTTGCCGTTCAGTTTGTAAAAGACAACCTGGCTTATTTTAAACATGGTGCCCTTATTACGGATACAGCAGGACTCAAAGAACAAGTCGTTCAGGAGATCAGTTCAGTCTTAAGGGAAGATTTGAGCTTCGTCGGGGGACATCCGCTGGCTGGAAAAGAGTCCAGTGGATTTGCCTACGCTTCTGAAGAGATTTTCCTGGGGGCCAACTATCTGATTACCCCAATCGACGGCACGAAGGATGAAAGCCTGAGACTGGTGGAAAGGTTAGTTATTGGTCTCGGCTGCAGACAGCCGATCCGGATGGAACCCCATAAGCATGACGAAATTATTGCGCTGACAAGTCAGCTTCCTCATGTCATTGCTGCTGCCCTGATGAACAGTTCCGGCTCCGAGGATACCGGCAGCCTTGTCGGAGGCAGCTTCCGCGATGCAACGCGGGTGGCGAGAATGAATGCCGAACTCTGGAGTGAACTTTTACTTGAGAATAAAGACAATATTTTAGAACAGATTGACGTGTTCACCGAAAACGTTCGGATGATCAGAGCAGCGATCGCGGAAAAAGACCGGAATTCGCTGAAAGAAATGCTTGAAAATGCCGGCCGGGGTAGAGAAAAGTTTTAAGGAGAGATTTTTTTGACGTGCTTACGATTGCAGCCTTCAACTTTAACAGGGGAGATCAGGATACCTCCTTCTAAAAGCATCAGTCACCGGGCAGTGATATGCGCCGCGCTGGCTGAAGGAATCAGCAGCATTGACAATCTTGTCTTCTCCGAAGATATTTCCGCAACCCTGGCGGGTTTGGTGTCTCTGGGTACGACCGTCAGGGAAGTCTCAGCGGACCCTGGTGAACCAGGCGTACTTTGTCTGGAAGGAAACCCGAAGCTTCAAATCATCCAGGAAACGATCAACTGCCGGGAATCAGGATCCACGCTGAGGTTTTTGATACCTCTGGCTACACTGACGGGAGGGCCGGTGACCTTTACCGGTGCCGGCAAGCTGGTGGAGCGCCCACTCGATGCGTATTATGAGCTGTTTCAACTGCATCGAATTGAATATCAGACCCGGGACGGTTATTTGCCCTTGACGATCAAGGGGAGGTTCTCACCGGGTGAGTATAAACTGAAAGGCAATGTCAGTTCTCAATTTATTACTGGACTTATGTTTTTGCTGCCACTCCTGGACGGAGATTCCAGAATTGTCGTTACAACGGAACTGGAATCCCGCGGTTATGTTGACCTTACCATCGATGCGCTGGAAAAGTCGGGAATAACCGTACAAAATAACGCCTACCATGAATTCTTTATTCCAGGGGGCCAGCAGTATAAAACAATTAATTGCCGCATTGAAGGAGACTACTCCCAGGCTGCGTTCTGGCTGGTGGCAGGTACACTGGGGTCCGGTCTAAAATGTTTGGATATTAACGCTCAATCCTTGCAAGGGGATAGGATGATCCTCGATATTATGTTGGCGATGGGTGCCCGAATTGTTTGGACGGATGATAGTTTGGGAGTCCTGAGCGCCCAGACTGTGGGAACAGTGATTGATGCCGGGCAGTGTCCGGATCTGGTTCCTGTACTTGCAGTTCTTGCTTCTTTAAGCAAAGGAACAACCAGAATCATCAATGCTGGAAGACTTCGCATCAAAGAATCGGACAGACTCAAAGCAACGGCATCAGAGCTGAACAAACTTGGGGCCAGGATTCAGGAGCTGCAGGAAGGGCTCCTCATCGAAGGGGTAGAAACCCTGCATGGCGGAACAGTCGACAGCTGGAACGATCACCGGATTGCAATGGCCCTCGCTGTGGCCTCTATCAGGTGTACTGAGCCAGTATATTTGACCGGAGCCGAAGCCGTTAAAAAATCATATCCGCATTTCTGGCAAGATTTTTGCAAATTGGGAGGTAGAGCTGATGAGTGGAACATGGGGTGAATACCTCAAACTATCGCTGTTTGGGGAATCACACGGAAAATGCATCGGGATTGTACTCGATGGTCTGCCGGCGGGATTAAAGCTTGATTTGCCCTTCATCAGCCGGGAACTGGCCAGGAGGGCACCAGGGAAGAATCCGCTTTCAACCCCACGGCAAGAGAAAGACGAATTTGAAATCCTGAGTGGTTTCTTTCATGGATCTACGACCGGAGCCCCGCTCTGCTGTGTGATCTGGAATAAGGATCAGCACTCCGGGGATTATTCCGAATTGAAAGACACGGTGCGGCCCGGCCATGCGGATTATACCGCGATGGTAAAACACAGGGGCTTCAACGATTATCGGGGCGGAGGCCATTTTTCCGGCAGACTTACAGCGCCGCTGGTATTGGCTGGCGCGATTGCCAAGCAAGTCCTGGAGAAGAAGGGTATTATGATCGGCAGCCATATTTTAAATATTGGCAGCATAAGAGAGGATCATTTTGACAGCCTCCGAATTGATTCAGGGCTGCTTTGGAAACTGACAGAGCAGGAATTCCCGGTTCTATCGGAAGAAGCGGGTACCCGGATGAAACAGGAAATTCTTCAGGCCAAAGCTAAAGAGGACTCTGTCGGTGGTGTGATTGAGACTGCCGTAGTCGGTTTGCCTGCCGGTTTGGGGTCGCCATTCTTTGATTCAGCTGAAAGCAAAATTGCCCATCTGTTGTTTGCTGTTCCGGCGGTGAAGGGAGTGGAATTCGGCGCTGGGTTTGCAATTACGCAGATGAAAGGATCCGAAGCCAATGATCCGTACGCTCTCGCAGATGATAAAGTAGTGACGCTTTCCAATCACAATGGCGGAATTCTTGGAGGGATCACGAATGGAATGCCTTTGATATTTCGGGCTGCTGTGAAACCGACACCTTCGATCGGCAAAGTACAGCAGACGGTGAATATGGCCTCCAGGGAAGAGACGCAAATTACGGTTCAGGGGAGACACGATCCTTGCATCGTTCCCCGGGCGGTTCCCGTCGTAGAAAGCGTCGCTGCACTGGCCTTATTGGATCTGATGATAGAAAAGGATGGGGTAACGTGGATGAGTTAAAAAATCGGAGATTACAGGACCTCAGGACTAAGATTGATGAAATTGATACCGAGCTGCTTCGTCTCTTTGAAGCTAGAATGGAGACCGTCATTGAGGTAGCTGAATATAAGATTTTGAACAGCATCAATATTTTGGATGAATCCAGGGAGAATAAAGTTCTGCAAAAAATCGAGCAGGTCAATAACAAGGATCTGGTTAAGACGGCAGAAGAATTCCTCAAAGCCGTCATGAGTATTAGCAAAGGTGTTCAGGCCGAACGCTTTTTCAGGCCAGAAACCGGTGCCTGGCAGGAAATTTCGGAAATTGAAGAGGAGTCGGAAACCGGAGAACTGGGGAAATCTGTTTCGGGAAATGTGATCGGGTTCCAGGGAATTCCGGGTTCCTATAGTGAACAGGCGCTTAAGGAATATTTCGGGGAAGGCAAGAATGCCAAGAATTATGTGGACTTTGAAGATGTGTTTCAGGCGTTGGCTGCAGAAGAGATTGATTACGGGGTTCTTCCGCTGGAAAATTCGTTTACCGGCGGTATTGCCGACGTTTACGACCTGCTTTGCCAGTTTGGTTTTTATATCGTCGGTGAAAAAAGTATCCAAATCGATCATAATCTACTGGCGGTTAAAGGAACGAAACTCGAAGATATCAGGGAAGTATGCTCCCATACCCAGGGTTTTCAGCAGTCCAGTATTTTTTTAAGAAAACATCCCGAATGGAGCCAGGCGACCTGCAGCAATACCGCGGTAAGTGCCAAGAAAGTCGCCGATGCAGGCTCGAAAGCCCTGGCATCCATTGCGAGCAGGCGAGCGGCGGAGCTCTATGGCCTGGACATTCTGGCTGAAAAGATCAATAATAATCCGGCGAACTTTACCCGGTTTATCATCATCGGCAGAAAACCTGAGCTTAGAAGTGCGTGTAACAAGATCAGTCTCGTTGTTGCCATTTCCCACGAACCAGGTTCATTGTACAGGGTCCTCAGTCACTTTGCCCGCAACGGGCTGAATATGATGAAGATCGAATCCCGGCCGATGACGGATAAGACCTGGGAATATCTCTTCTATATTGATTTCGAGGGTAATCTAAATAATCGTGTGGTCAAGAAAGCAGTTGAGGGGATAGAGAAAGAGAGCGCTTACTTCCAGATGCTCGGAAACTATCCGTCGGATAGACAAGACAGGTAAAAATAATAAAATAAATAATAAAACAGAGAAATGAGATCGGAGGCGAAACGATGATCGTTGGCCATGTGAACGAATTGGCAGGGATCCCTATGCAGGGAGCAGGAATACAGGGTGCCACCAAAAAAGTACTGGTATCTCCCAAAGAAGGCTGGGAGGGCTGGACGATGCGGCTCTTTACGCTTGAACCGGGTGGCTTTACACCCAGACATACGCATGATTGGCCCCATATTAATTATATTGCTTCAGGTGAAGGTACGCTGTATTTAGACGGTCAGGATTATGTCCTGAAGGAAGGTGCGTATGCCTATGTTCCCGGAGGCGCTCTTCATCAGTTTCGGAATCATTCCGGGAAAGAATTTTCATTCCTATGCATTGTACCCGAAGAAGGAGATAAGTAACCTTTATCTTTGCCTTGGATACTATCAATTGAGAATGTCAAGACCACTTCATTTTTCAATTTGTTTGAATAAAGATTTAGGGGCTGCCAGAATAAGTGGCAGCCTCTTTCAATACGTTCTTTTGGCATGTTTTTTTTGTTCAAATAATTGTTACCTTTAATTATTACCTTACCCGGACGCCGGGTTCGATGCCCCCACTGTCCTCGAAGCCGAACAGTTTGGCAGGAATGATTCCACCAAAGGTAAACCCTGCTGATATTAGAAAAAGCTGAGATGCCTCGCTTCTCTTAGGCGCTTCTACCTGTATAGTAACTCATAACCTTTTGAACAAAGTTTCTTGTTTCGGCAGGCATTTTAGCAAGGTCCTCCGGCCCCTGAACGCCTCTGGCCCGGATTGTTCCTGATCCGGCATTATAGGCAGCCAGAGCCATTTCCGTGGATCCGTAACGGTCGATCAGCTGCCGTAAATAACGCGTTCCGCCGTCAACATTCTGTTTAATATTATAGGGGTCGGTTACGCCCAGTCCTGTGGCTGTTGCCGGCATCAGCTGCATCAGGCCGATTGCGCCTGCTGAAGAGACCGCGTTCGGGTTAAAGGATGATTCCTGACGAATGACGGCTGATATCAAAGATTTTTCCAAACCGTATTTTTCCGAAGCTCCCGTAATCGCAGCTTCAATTGAAGCATCAATCGAAGACGCGTTGAAAGAGCTGTCTGTATTACTCGTGTTGTTCGTGTTATTCATATTGTAAGCACTGTAAGCACTGTTGTATGTCTGCCCGGATGAGGTCATGTTATTTGTTCCTAGGAAGTCCCCGGTTCTAGTCAGGCTTTCGGTTCCGTCTCCTGTGTTGAGCAGTGAATTCTGCAGATTGATAAGGTTATAGAGATAGAGCATCTGCATTTGGTCAGACGTGTTGGAACGATCGGTTTGACCCATCTGACTTGACACATCTGTCAGATTTGAAAGCGCCGACAGATTAGACAGATCTGAACTGTCTGTCAGGTTTTTACCCAAAGCCCCGATGTTCAGATCCGATGTGACATTGCTGTCTTCTTGCATGGTCTCCAACAGCATTTTATAAACCATCTGAAAAGCTTCGGAGTTTTCAGAAGTGCCTTCCAGGGCCTGGACCATATTTTGAAGCTGCAGCTGCAGCAGTTCGTTTTGAGCATCGATTTTCATACGATCACCCCGGTAATCTTGTTTCTAGAAAAATGGAAACGTACTGTTTGTCTTGACTATTATTATGCGATGAACAGACGCTGAAAGCAAGCATGGGATTGTCTTAATTTACCTGGACAATTTACTGCGGACTTGTTTTATAATAGATGAGTACTTATACAATACAACTGCAGCAGGTGGGATAATAAAGGTGAAACCTCTTTTTGAAAGATCGACGACCCTATTCGAGAAAATTTTCTTAACCTTGGTTATATTGAGTTTAATAGCATTCTTAGTTGGCTGCAATGTGGATCTGGACATCCTTGTCTATGCGGGATTCGGCGCGTATGTCATCCTTGGTCTTTTTGCTTTTATACAGCCCAAAAAAATGATGGAAGTACTGAAAAAAGAGAATGAAGACTTTTTAGTCAGAAATCAAAAAAGAATCCCGCTAATTAAAACAGGATTCAAATTTGGTGGATTCACACTGGCCGTCCTTGGGATAGCGCTCGGCTACATTTTTACTGTCTATTATTAGTCTTGCCTGTGGGCCTCGTAGGGATTTCCTTACTAATTTCGTACCGAATTAAGATTTGAACCCGGTTTCAAACGCTCTGATCAGGGCGTAAGCCGCATCAGCGCGGGTCATAGGCTGAAGCGGATAAAATTTGCTGTTGTCCGCTTTCAGAATGCCGAGACCCGTGGCGAGTGAAGCGTATCCGCGTTCTTCAACCGGGACATCATCGAAGGAAGTCTGGAACAATGCGCTCAGCGCGGCAATCTTTTCGAGTCCGAGGAAGCGGACGATGATTTGGCTGCACATTTCTTTGGTAACGATTTGGGACGAGGCCAGGTTATCCTGAATCCATCCTTCTTCTTTAGCTTTTTTCATGACATCGGTATCGGAAAGATTGTTTTCCGAACCGTTTTTTATTGTGTAAAGAGCCCGCAGGAAGGTACTGGCGGTGATATTTTCGGTCGGCCGGAACTGGCCTCCGTATTCACCGAATAATCCAGCCATTCCCAGCACGGTGATTTCTTTTTCCGCAGTGTTTCCGGCAATATCCGTGAAGATATGAGCCTGAGGCTGATCTTTTAAGGAATTTCCCTGGAAATCCAAAAATGATCCGGTTCTGGCATCCATCAGGTCGGAGGTTTGACTGCTTTCTGAGGAAGGCTGATAGACAAGACGGACTTCCTTGGCTTCTCCTTGGTCGTACAACAGAACATAGGTCAATTGCATAGGTCTAGCCTGGAAGAGTATTCCCTGGACTTTGGCTGGAGACATTGCTTCCGACAATTGTGGGAAATCGAGATTCCACCAATTCAGATAATAAGAAGTGATTTTCTTCGTCTGCAAATCAACAGTAATGCTGATGTTATTGGAAGGAAACAGAATGCCGTTGACGATCCGTTCATAATTAAACGTGATGCTGGTAAGTTCTGCTGATTTGACGGAATCGGCTGTGTTGTCCGCATTGAGTTTAACCTGCTGAGATTTTGTTGGCTGGATTTTTCTGATAAAATCCTGCGCAATGGTCTGGGCCTGTTCGCTAGTAATCGCATTCAGGCTTCCGTCGGCGTTTGCGGAAGAGGAGTAAACAGAGAAAGAGATTAATTCGCCGCTGGCTGCATTGACCCTGGCATTAATCGTTTGGGCCCGGGGACCGCTTGGGGTTCCCCATTCAAAGGACCATACCTTTCCGCCGCGTAGACTGTAGTCCTGGTAAAGATTGATGCTTTTCAATGTAACGTTCGAAGGGATTTCCACCCACTGCTTGACGGCCGCAATCGCTTTTTCCCTGGTTAAAAGCTTCGCATTTTCGACGATTTCCTTTTGTTCCTGCGGCGTTAAAGGAACAGATTTGGCTGCGCTTTCAGCCGAACCCATTCCGCCTAGCGCCCGGTCATTCGTAAACAGCCATTGACCGGAGTTCAGGACCAAGGGTTTTCCGGTGAATGCATCGATTGTTCCACCGTTTTTCAGGGTATAAACCAGCTGGACTTTCTCACTATTTTGTGCTGTGATCAATGGCTTATAAGCCGGTGCCAAAAAGTATTGCAGTTCCAGAAGTTTAGCGGTATTAAAGTATTCAGTTGCTTGCCCGGCATTGATGATATTATTCACTTCAGGGATCTTAAAATCATTCCAGATGATGTTATAAGCAGTGACCTTGCCGCTCGAAGCACTCACCTGTACACTGACTAGGTTGCCCTGGAACGGGATGCCGTTTTCAAACCGCTGCCAATTGTAGCTGTAAATGGTCTCGCCATAGAGATTGATCGGAACAATCGCCTTATTCTCGAGGAATTTCAATTTGGCATATTTCGGCCCGGTTAATTTTTGGACAGTAGCTTCCGCGACTTGCCTGGCCTGTTCCGGGGTTATCCGCGGAAGTGTATAGGCCTGATTGCCCTGGACAGACTGCCAGGAATATATGGACAGAATTTCTCCGCTGACAGCGTCGACCTGGGCTGAAAAATTACCACCGGGGCTGCCGGAAGTGTTCCAGTCCAGCGACCAAACCTGACGGGACTGATAATTGCTGAAGCTTGAAGTAAACTCGGTCAGTTCTTTAGAAATTTCAAAATTTTGTTTGACAATCTGCAAGGCTTGTTCCAAGGAGATTTTTGTTTCCGCCGAACCTGTCTGAGGCGTTCCCATATCAGCGCCCAAAAGCGGTACCGGCAGCTGGAAGATCAAAACAAAAACCAGAGGAAGTATAAACCAGTGATGACGTTTCATTTTTCCAACCATCCTTTCACAACATTTTGATCTGGTTGCGTTTTCTTGCTAAAATAGACTGTATTAAGGCAGCGATTATGACGCAGCCGAAAGAAAATATTTCCTGCTTTTTCGCGAACGGATCTCCATGAAACTTTGAACCGGGGTGAACAGATGAAACAGAAGTTTATTACGGAAATCAAAAAACGTGAAGGCATTGACGGGGCATATGTCGAAATTCCCTTTGACGTTGAGGCGGTATTTGGCGCTAGACGGGTAAAAGTAAAAGCTACCTTTGATGGGGTGGAATATCAGGGGTCAATCGTCAGAATGAATGGAGTTTTTTTGCTTGGCTTGACGCAGGCTATACGCAGTAAAATTGGGAAGCGACCCGGAGATTTGGTAAATGTCGAAGTTGAAAAAGACGAGCATGAACGTACGGTCGAGGTACCGGAAGACTTACTGGCACAGATGCAGGATGCTCCGAATGCTTTGGCATTCTTTGAGACCCTCTCGTATACGCACAAGAAAGACTATGTCCTGTGGATCACCGGTGCCAAGAAAATGGAAACCAGAATGGATCGGATTCAAAAGGTGGTTGAAATGCTGGAGGCTAAAAAGAAAAGTAAATAACAGATAGCTGATGACTAGCTGTCAAATATAGCTGTCAAATATGAAAAGTTGAGAATAGGAGAAAAAAATGGAACCATATTTGATTTCGACAAAAGAAATCCAGGTAAGTTATGCCGACACCGATATGATGGGCGTAATCTACCACGCCAACTATCTGAAATGGTTTGAACTCGGAAGATGCCAGCTGGTCGAAGATGCCGGGTATCATTATCTGGATATGGAAGAAGCCGGGTATTATGCTCCGGTCTATCAAGTCGAAGTAACCTATAAAAAAGCGGTACACTACGGTGAGCGTGTGTTTGTGAAAACCTGGGTCGAAGAAAATCAGGGTTTGTGGACGGTATACGGCTACAAGGTTGTTAACGGCAGCAGTGAAGTCTGCGCTGAAGGAACCACGAAACATATTTTGGTCCGGAAAGACAATTTTAAGCCTGTCCAATTCAAAAAAGTATTTCCTGAATGGTTTCGCCGTTACGAAGAAATCAAAAAAAAGTAAAAACTATTGTTTTTTGATACCAGGCTCTTTTTGAATTGATTTTTTGTCTTTGTTTGGTGTTTATTATCGGAGTTGTTGTAACGCAGGTTACCGATTTTTAATCATTATTGCGCTAGAGTAAAGACACGCCAAATAACAGAAAATCAAGGAAAAAGGTGATAAAAATGATTAGAAAGATCATCGAAATCGATCAGGAAAAGTGCAATGGCTGCGGACTGTGTGTAAACGCCTGTCATGAAGGCGCGTTGCAGCTTGTTCATGATAAAGCCGTTCTGGTCAGTGATGCATATTGTGACGGACTCGGCGACTGCCTGCCGGAATGTCCGACAGGTGCAATTCAGATTATCGAAAGAGAAGCCGCAGACTATAATGAAGAGCTGGTTAAAGCGAAACTCACCCGAAAGAAAGAAAAATCCGGCTGTTCCTGCCCAGGTACCATGGCCGCAATGATCAAAAAAATACCCGCTGACCAGAAAAAACAGGATTCCGGAGACATCGGGGCTGAACGCCCTTCGGAACTCAGGCAATGGCCGGTTCAGCTGAATCTGATTAACGCGCAGGCATCTTACCTGCAAAATGCTGATCTGCTGATTGCGGCGGATTGTACCGCGTATGCCTATGCTTCTTTCCATGAGAAGTTCATGAAGGACAGAATTACGCTGATCGGCTGTCCCAAACTCGATGATAATGATTATTACACGGAAAAGATCACGGAAATCATCAGAATCAATCATCCGCAGAGTATCAAGGTAGTCCGAATGGATGTACCATGTTGTTCCGGGATTGTACGGGCTGTAAAAACAGCCATGGTCCAGGCCGGCATTTCGGTGCCGTACGACGAAGTCATTATCGATTATCGGGGAACTCTATCCTGTTAAATCGAGCTAAGAGGGTAACACTTATTCTTTTTTGACAAGTGATTGAAGTGCTAAGGCGTAGATCTCAGTGCACTTGATCAGATGTTCAATCTCCATATATTCATCAGGCTGGTGCTCAACTTTAGGCATTCCGGGAAAAGTAGGACCAAAGGCAACTGCGCGTTTGAAAGCTTTGGAAAAAGTGGTTCCGCCTATTCCCAGAGGTTTTGTTTCAGTGTCTCCAGTAGAATCCTGATAGACCTGTATGAGTCTACGGATATTGGGATCATCTTCCGGGAAACTCAAAGATTCCAGTGAATCGATGATTGTAAGGTTTCCCTGAAAAATGCTAAAGGCTCTCTCGATTTTAGGTTTGATTATGTCAAGCCGCTCCTTGGCGGGGAAACGAATATCTATCTTCAGGTTAATGTTCTTCTCGTCAATCAGGATATACCCTGGGTTAACAGTAAGTTTACCTGTCAATTGATCTTCAAGACTGAGGCCCAGGGATTCACCATAATATTCCATCGCCATGCTTTGGGCATAGGCTTGGATAAACTCCTTTTGCCCGCCTTCAAGCTCCAGCAGACTTAAAAACATAATGAGCTGGGAAATGGCATTTTGTCCTTCGTTGCAGATAAAGGCATGGGCGGATTTTCCCTTGGATATAAGTTTACAAACAGAAGCATTTTTTTCAAGAGAGATATCGTATCCTGTTTGTTCTTGGAATAGCTTGAGCTCCTTCTTGGTCTGTGTTTTTTGGTCATCATTCAACCTAAGTGTAGCTTCACAGTAATCAGGAACAATATTGAGGGATTGTCCTCCCCCTTGCATGGTTTCAATCGTAATCCCACTATTGCCGGAGGATTCCTGACTCAATGTTTTCTTGACTTCCAGCCAGACCAGGCCCTTCTCGGCAATAACAACCGGGAATTTCGAATCGGGAACAAAAGAAAAATCAGGCTCTTTAATTTTTTCTAATAACTTAGGCGTCGTATTCCAAATGCCTTCTTCATCAATCCCAATAATAATCTGAACCTTACATTCAGAACTAATTCCTGATCCGGAGTCCTTTAAGGCTTTTAAAGCATAGAGGGCTGAGAGGGCCGGCCCTTTGTCATCGATTGCGCCCCGGCCATAAATTTTTCCTTCTTGAATCAGACCTCCGAAAGGGGGGAATTTCCAGCCGCTTCCCTCAGGGACAGTATCAAGATGAACAATCATTCCGTAGGTTTTCTCCCCTTCTCCATATTCGATTACTCCGCCCAGGTTTTCTATGTTATATGTCGAAAATCCCATGCTATGAGCCAGGGCAAGGTAATACTCCAAGGCCTTTTGGGTACCATCGTGATGGCTAGAGACACTTTTAATCCGAATGCAGTCTTGCACAGAATGAATCAAATCTTCTTTAAAAGAATCTATGGCATCTTTTAACCCTTTCATAAAACCTCCGTATGCTGCATTATTGCCTGTAGATATTACTAGTATTGTTATTGGAACTTTAAAATATGATTTTATTCTGAACAAGAGAATGATATTTTGGCCAAGGTATATGTCAATAAACAAAAATTATTGCGGCGTACTAAGAGATACGTCGCAATAATTTTATTATGCAGTTAAACTGTACTTACTAGCTTGGCATATTAATTTTATAAAGCTCCGGCCATTCCAGCCACCATTTGTATTTATCAACAATTTCAGTCCCGTAGCCGAACATATCATCAATGGCTTTCAACATTGTTGAAGCAGTTTCTCCTTTACTGCCTATCCACAGGCCTGCTTCATGGAACCAGGAGTTTTCTTTGGAATTCCATGGACAGACTTTCATACACCTTCCGCAGTTGACGCCTTCCTCATTACTGCAACGGAATACGGCACATTTTTTGTAGTCGCTGTTCCATCGCAGGTAGCCGTTCATTTCCACTGGCTCTTTATCTAGGCTGATAGCTTTAGAAGGACATTCAACAGCACATTTCATGCAAACCCTGCAAAAATCCAACATTCCAAAATCAATGGGTTTATCGGCAACCAAAGGCAAATCGGTGGTAACCGCAGCACATTTGTTGCGGAATCCCATTCTGGGATGAGCAACACAGTCTCCGGTACGGGTATGTTCACCCAGTCCGGAAGCTATAAGTGCCGGAGGAACAGTAAGACCATAATTGCCAAAATGATGGGCTCTCGCATTATAGCCCATATTTCGAATATATCGCGCCATAATGACGGCAATATTAGCTGTGGCATGATAACAACGCATTGACTGGCTTACAGATATTCCGTCATACCCAGTCGATGCCAAATAGGTTTCCAAATGCTGTTCAACCGCGACAGTAATGACATAGGGGTACTCCGGTTCTGTATTTGGTACTTCTGCGATCGGCGTTTGTGGCGGAAGGATACCGGCAGCTATTACAGTTATGGGAGGCATACACTTCGTGCCGTAATAACCGTATGAAGGCATTTGGCCTATACCAACATCATCTGCCCTGAGATAATAAGCGAGATCTTTGATATGCTGGGACATTTGTTCGGGATCGGGAATAGGAAGTTTATCTTTTCTCGGCGTGCCCATGACAGTCTCATCTCCACTAATCATCCCAAGAGCCTGCATTATGCCACCCGTTAAAGGACTTCTTTCGCCCTGGCTAAGGAGTCCGAATTTCGCCTTATCACCCAGTAGACCTCTGGTAGCAAGCCCGAAACCCGAATTAAATTCTCCCGATTTTTTAATCGGCCCAACAATTTTGCTTGTTCCCAACCACTGATCGTTATTTTCTACAAAGTGAACCGTGGCACCGCCATAATGGTTTACAGGGCGTAATTTCGACCATTGTCCTTTGGCAGGTGTATAGCTTAGATCATGAATAGCCGCGTTTGCCACCTTGGATGGGGCTGCGATTGTCCCCATGACACTCATCGCGGCAGCAGCTGCCCCCGTTTTAAGAAAACCGCGGCGATTCACTTGAAATTGCGGCTTGGTTTCTTTTTTCCCATTTTCTGAAATCCCGGACATCAGTTCTCCTCCTTTTAAGCCTGTAATGACTCTTTTGTCTTACTCTTTATGCCGATAAAACCTAATATGCGGGCCAGCACAACGGCCAATACCACTGAAATTCCTCCAAACAGGAAAATCGCTGTGCTTGTTGCCTTGACATGTCCTACGCTGGCATTAATGTAAACAAATGAGATCCCCATGCATGTGATTAAAAACCAAATTACATATAATGCCCAAACCAGCGTGGTCTGCCAATTTTTTTCTTTTTTGGCACGCGATTTGAGAAAAAGGATACCGGCTAAAAAAAGAATCCCCGCTAAAAAAATTAAGAATGTACTCATCATTCTCACCTCCTAAAATTTTGCTGCGTGTTTTATAAGATTATTGTATTGTTTATTACAATGTCGGTTATAAGTCCTGGATTACATTGCATATTAGGTGGAACAATTTTTTTGCATTTTTTATAGAAAAAAATAAACCGCCTTTCGGCGGTATTTAATGATTGATCCAATCCTCAATCAAAGCTTTTAGTTGTGGTAAGTCATAAATGATAATTTTACTCCTTGTTTTGTTTAAAATATTTTCTTTTTTTAGATATCTTAAAATCTTATTGACCGTTATAAAGTGAACCCCTGTCATTTCAGAAATTTCTCTTTGAGATATTTTCACATCGATTTCATAAACATTATCAGCCAATTTCCCTTGTGTACTGCAGAGTAAATAAAAAAATCGTAAAATCCTGACGGATGGCTTATAAAGAACCGCCTCACTAGCCTCATGCATGAAATAACAACGTTTGGATGAAAAACACGTAATAAATTCCAAAAGTAATTCTTTGTTCTCATGAAGGATCATAAGGAATTGATATTTTTCAAAAAAACAGACGCTGCTATCTTCCTCCGAAAAAACATGAACATAAGAGCTTGTAAATATGCCAAGGGCTTCATCTATGAAAGTGTACGGATCCGCATGATACATAAATTTTTGCTTTCCATCCTCATGCATGAAGCTGATACCCAATTTTCCCGAAAGTACTAAGATGACACTATCAATGGTTTCTCCAGGGAAGACGATGGATTCTCCTTTGCGATAATTACGGGTGATTCCCAAGTGAAGGTAATCGCGCAATTTCAACATTGGATAAAAATTTTGGGGTAAAATATAATGATCATTCATTATTTTTCCCATGTTTATCTCCTTCCGAAAGAGTCTTTCAATAAGATTTTAATAAGATAGCAACTATTTATTATTATCCTAGACTTACTTTGGATCAAGGGCAAGAAATATTTTAGTATTTGCTAATTAATCCCGCGCTTGGCTTAAATACCTCCTGGCTGTAGATCGGCAAAGTCTACTGGTGTTCCCATCGTGCATGGTTGTTTATTATCACTTGACTTCAACATTATACTAGTGTACTATATAAATAGTGCACTAGTATAATGTTGAAGGGGTGACATAATGAATTTTGATAATACTGCGCCGATTTATATTCAGATTATGAATTTGATTAAGAAAGACATCATTCTAGGAAAAATGAATTTAGGCGAAAAACTGCTGTCATCAAGGGAATATGCCCAAAACCTGAAGGTCAATCCCAATACCATGGTAAGGGTTTTCAATGAACTGGAGCGGGAAGGAGTGACCTTTACCAAACGAGGGGTAGGTACTTTTATTACAGAATCGGAGGAGAAGGTGGAGATTATGAAAAAAGAAATGGCAGAGGATATCGTCAGAAACTTTATTGAAGGAATGATAGAATTGGGATTTAATTTTAACGACATGATTGAGCTGATAAAAAGCAGGCTGGATAAGGAGGCTGTTCAATGACATCTGTATTGATTGCTGAAAATGTCAGCAAAGGATTTTTTCGGAACAAGGCACTGCACGACCTGGATCTGGAGATCGAAGAGGGCAAAGTATACGGGCTGCTCGGGCCTAACGGCAGTGGGAAGACTACCTTTTTCAAGATTGCTGCGGGACTTTTTAAGCCAACCTCCGGCAGAATGACTGTTAACGGTCATCCGATCGGAGCGGAAACCAAAAAATGCACGGCTTTTATGCCGACGGATGATTATCTGTTCGGCTGGATGAAAATTAATAGGATCCTTGATTTTTATGCCGACATGTATGAAGACTTTGACCGGAATAAAGCACTGGAATATTTAACCTTTATGGAGTTGCAGGAAGATATGAAGGTCAGCAGCCTGTCTACAGGCATGAAAGCCAGACTCAAGCTGTCCGTGACGATGGCCCGGAAGGCCAGGCTATATCTGCTGGACGAACCTCTGAATGGAATCGACCCGATTTCCAGGGAAAAAATTATAAAGATGATCATGGGTGCGTTCCGTGATGACTGTGCAGTGATCATTTCCAGCCATCTGGTCAGTGAATTGGAAACGGTTCTGGATGAAGTAATTTTCCTGGATCACGGAACGGTCGTCTTGGCTGGTGACGCGGAAAAATTCAGAATGGAGAAATCCTGTTCAATTGAGGCATTGTATAAGGAGGTTTACCATGGTTAATCTGATTAAATATGAATTTATCCGAAAATGGAGGGTGTTGGGCATTTTTATGGCCATTGTCCTGATCCTGAATGCATTTGTTTTGGTGAAACTACAAATCGGTGCGCATACACCCGAAGAACAGATGATCGTACTGGGGGCATTTTTTTCGGGAATACTTGGCATCTTTTTTGTACTGTATATTATTGATGTGATTATGATGTACAGCCGCGATCTTGACCATAAGACGGGGTATATGTTTATGCTGACGCCGAACAGTGGCTACAAGATCCTTGGGAGCAAGGTTATTACTGCAATATTGGAAGGATTACTGTTTCTACTGGTCTATATTCTGCTGCTTGCGGGCAATTTTATAGGGTTTTACGGAGAACCTCTGCGGACTTTGGTAGGGAGTGATCTCTTTTCTGAGGTCATCAGTCAAGTCCACCTGGAAGGGGTTAATCTGACTTCTTATTTTACAGTGAGTCTGTTGATGATGTTTGTATCGATTGTGGGCCTGTTTTTAATGATCTATGCTGCCATATCCATTCGTAAGAGCATTCTTGCTGAGAGGAAATTCGGCGGTTTGATCAGCTTCATCATCTTTATGCTGTTAGCCTGGGCTGATAGTGCCATAACAAACACGTTGACAGCAGATATCTTTAATGCCAATTCGATGATCGGTCCAGGAGTGCCAAGTTATACATTTCTTTCGATTCAAATTTTGATTCAGGTGGTGCTGGGTGCCGTTTTCTTTGGTGTCTCCGCTTACTTGCTTGAGAATAAAATGGATATGTGATAGAAGAAATATCTCAAATAATGAATAACAAAAAAAGCTGCTCAGACAAAGGTGTCTGCAGCAGCTTTTTTCTACGTGTATAATAAGTATAAGACAATGCTCGCGAAGGATACAAATGTCTTGGTTTCATCGTCATTTTAATGGTATAATTACACCAGTCAAAGCACCCTTAATCTTGATAACAAGGAGTACACATGAGGTTAGTCAATATCAAATATGTTCAGGAAGGATCTTTGTTGGCCAAACCGATAAGAAACTCCTACGGTAGGATCCTTCTCGGTGAAGGAGTCGCACTCGATAAGAATTATCTGTCAAAGCTTAAAGATATCGGCTACGATATGGTATTCATTCAAGATGAACGATTTCAAGATATTGAAATCGGTTATGCCATTACGGACAAGACCAAAGAAATTGCCTATAATGCGGTTCGGGGGGTTACCGATGAACTGGAGAAAAATCCGGAGGCGGAGATAGATGCGGATTCAGTCCGTTATGCGGTTCTGAATCTTGTTCAGGATTTGTTGCACAGTTCTGATATCCTCAGTAATCTAACTGATATTAATGGCTACGACGAATATACATATCATCATTCGATCAATACCACAGTCTTGGCTTTGATGCTCGGAATCGGCAAAGGCTTTACGCAAAATCAGCTTTTGGAGCTTGGGATGGGAGTTCTGATGCATGACATCGGAAAAACAAAAATATCGAAAGAAATTCTGAATAAAAAAGGTAAATTGGAAGAAGAAGAATTCCAGCAGATTAAGGCCCATCCGCTATATGGTTACGAATATATCCGCGGAAACCGCGATTTCAGCATCCTATCTGCCCATGTTGCGCTGCAGCATCATGAAAAATGGAAGGGCGGGGGCTACCCCAGGGGGCTAAGAGAGAATGAAATTCATGAATACGCCAGGATTGCCTCTGTTGCCGACGTGTATGAGGCTTTGACCAGCAAGCGTCCTTATCGCGATGCAATGCCCCCTTACCTGGCATACGAATATGTCATTGTTCATTCGGGGCTGCAGTTTGACCCTGAAATCGTTTGCATTTTTGCTCAGTCTGTGGCGCCGTATCCGGTAGGAACCGGTATAGAGCTTAGCAATGGTTTGCGCGGTGTTGTTATCAAACAAAACCCTATTTTGCCAACAAGACCGGTGGTCAGGGTAATTGCTCAAGGCGATCAGGCCCTGGACAATCCAGATGACCTAGATTTATCCAAGCATTTATCTACGATGATCACCAGCATTGTGGATCATTGATGAAGTATTATTTCTCTACGAAAATTGGAACGAAGGCGGCAAGAATATGGATATCCAAGGCCTAAATGTATGAACACGATAGGGAGACCTTTCGTAGCATTGCTGTGGGAGGTCTCTTATTTTGGTTATATTCCGAACATTAGAACAAAAAAACAAAATAATGTTCGGATTCTGATTGACCCTGTATTTGTTGTCGGGTAAAATATGTTTAGAATTTATTGCAGATAATTATTGTGGATTTGTGATTATTTCTGCTCACAAATAAGAAAAAGCATCTAAAGGAGGAAATGAACGAATGATCTCTGTTGGTGTAATCATGGGCAGCGATTCTGATTTTTCCATCATGGAGGAAGCAGCAAAAATTCTGCAGCAATTTTCAGTACCCTTTGAAATGAAAATATCTTCTGCTCACCGCACGCTGAAAAGAACCGTGGAATGGGTGGAAAGTTTTGAGAAGCAGGGAGGAAAAGTGATTATTGCCGGAGCCGGTATGGCCGCGCATCTTCCAGGTGTGATCGCCGGAGCCACGACGCTCCCTGTTATTGGTGTCCCGATCAAGAGTGGCGCTTTGGAGGGGGTTGATGCGCTTTATGCGATTGTGCAAATGCCTCCGGGCATCCCGGTCGCCACGGTCGGGATCAACGGTGCCCGCAACGCAGCGCTTTTAGCTGTAGAAATGCTGGCGATAGCTGATCCGGAACTGCAGAACCAGCTAAAAGCTTTTAGACAAAAAATGGCAGCAGATGTTGAAGCCAAGGATAGTGCGCTTCAGGATAAACTGAAAGTTTAGAAAATATTAAGATAAAGGAGAATTTCTGTGATAGAAAGGTATACGCTTCCCGCTATGGGGAGAATATGGAAAGATGAATACCGTCTAACGCTATGGCTGAAGATAGAAGTTGCAGCCTGCGAAGGATGGGCGAAAAAAGGAAAGATCCCGCAAGAGGCTGTCGAAGTGATTCGTCAGAAGGCCGCTTTTTCCTGGGACAGGGTCAAGGAAATTGAAGAAGTCACCCAGCATGACGTGCTGGCCTTTTTGACCAATGTCGCTGAAAACGTCGGCGATGAAGCTAAATATATCCATCTTGGACTGACCTCTTCCGATGTACTGGATACATCGCTCTCACTGCAGCTGGTTGAGGCTTCCGATATCCTGCTCGAGAAGATGGATAAGCTGATTGATGTTTTGGGCAGAAAAGCCCTCGAATACAAAGATACGCTGCAAATGGGAAGATCACACGGGATTCATGCCGAACCGATTACATTCGGCCTGAAATTCGCACTTTGGTATGACGAAATGAAACGGCAGAAAGAGCGGCTAAAATATGCGCGCGAAGAGATCCGGGTAGGCCAGGTTTCAGGTGCAGTCGGTACGTTTGCGAATGTTGATCCTGCCGTGGAAGAATGGGTCTGTGAGAGCCTGGGTTTAAAGCCGGCTCCAGTGTCAACCCAGATTATCCAGCGGGACAGGCATGCATTCTATGTGGGTGTGTTGGCCGGAATCGCTTCTTCACTTGATAAGATTGCGACCGAGATTCGTAATCTGCAGCGGACGGACGTCCACGAGGTGGAAGAACCTTTTGGCAAGGGACAAAAAGGCTCTTCAGCGATGCCGCATAAGAAAAACCCGGTTATTTCGGAAAGAATTTGCGGAATGGCCCGCCTAATCCGCGGAAATGCTCAGGTCGCTTTTGAAAATGTCGCACTCTGGCATGAAAGAGATATATCCCATTCCTCAGCTGAACGCGTGATCCTTCCTGACAGCACCATTGCACTGGATTATATGCTGCATAAGATGATTCAGACTTTGGAAGGATTAAGAGTGTCCCCGGAACAGATGATGACAAACATTGAAAAGGTCTATGGCCTGATCTTTTCCCAAAGGGTTATGCTATCGCTGGTTGATAAGGGCATGAGCAGGGAGACATCCTACGCGTTGGTACAAAAAAATGCAATGAGAGCCTGGGACACCAAAGTACCGTTTAAGGATTATGTGCTTCAGGATGCTGAGATCATGCAGTTCCTAACCAAAGAAGAAGTCGATGCGCTGTTTGATTATGAGTATCATACGAAAAACATTGACTATATTTTCCGCAGAGTCGGGCTACTGAAATAAACGGTTTATTAAACGATTAAAATTGAATATCGGTGTTAATTTAGACATTGAATACTGGAGGGTTATGATATGGAAAAGCTTGCAATGCTGTATGAAGGCAAAGCCAAAAAAATCTATGATACGAATGACAAAAATGTTTTCTGGGTCGAGTATAAAGATGATGCAACTGCCTTTAACGGGATAAAAAAGGGCACCATTGTTGATAAAGGGATCATCAACAATA
This sequence comes from Dehalobacter sp. 12DCB1, assembly GCF_004343605.1. GTDB lineage: Bacteria > Bacillota > Desulfitobacteriia > Desulfitobacteriales > Syntrophobotulaceae > Dehalobacter. The sequence continues at coordinate 118,696 of NZ_POSF01000013.1, read as the reverse complement.
AGATGTCCGCAATGATGTTTTCCTATCTTCAAAGAAACGGCGTGGATACACATTTTGTTGAGCTTTTAAATGACAGAGAACAAATTGTTCGCCGCCTGCAGATGGTTCCGCTGGAAATCGTTGTCCGTAATATTGTAGCCGGCAGTCTCGTGAAGAAGGTTGGCAAAGAAGAGGGTTATCCTCTGGCTTCTCCTGTACTTGAGCTTTATTACAAGGATGACGCGCTCGGTGATCCGATGGTTAATGAAACCCATGCGATTGCGATGGGATGGGCAACGATCGAACAAATCAACAAAATGAAAGAAATTGCTTTGAAGGTCAATGAGCTTATGAACAAAATTGTTGCCAAGGCTGGGATTGATCTGGTTGACTACAAGCTGGAGTTTGGTCTGATTGACGGTAAAGTTATGCTCGGAGATGAGATTTCTCCGGACACCTGCCGCTTCTGGGACAAAGATACCGGAGAAAAGCTGGATAAGGACCGTTTCCGCCGCGATCTCGGCAAGATTGAAGAAGCGTATGCCGAAGTATATACCCGTCTGAAGAACGCCGTAGAAAATGCTTAAAGCGATCACTAAAATACGATACTAAAACATAATTGCTAGGGACAGAGACAGTATATGACAGTAGATGAAAGGAGTCCTTGACTGTGGATTTGTTCTGGGATGACAAGCCCAAAGAGGAGTGTGGTCTCTTCGGAATTTTTGCTCCTGAAAAGGAAATTGCCCGTCTGACTTATTATGGCCTTTATGCGCTGCAGCATAGGGGACAGGAAAGTGCGGGGATTGCTGTTTCCGATGGAAGAAAAATCGTTGTAGAAAAAGGAATGGGCTTGGTATCCGAGGTATTTTCGCCTGATTTGCTTGCAGGTCTGCAAGGGAAAATGGCGATCGGACATGTCCGGTATTCAACAACGGGTTCAAGTCTGTTATCGAATGCACAGCCGCTGGTTGTTCACTTTCAGAATGGGATGATGGCGCTCGCACATAATGGGAATCTGACGAACGCCGTAGAAATCAGACAAGAACTTGGCAGTCAGGGAACAGTCTTTCAGACAACCATTGACAGCGAAGTCATTCTGAATATGATTGCACGTTACCGCAGGCATAGCCTGGAAGATGCAATTATCAAAACGATGATTGACATCAAAGGAGCCTATGCACTGCTAATTATGGCTGAAGACAAAATTGTCGGGGCGAGAGATCCCCATGGTCTGAGGCCCTTGTGCATCGGACGTTTGGGAGAACGGTACTGTTTTGCTTCGGAAAGCTGTGCACTTGATACGATCGGCGCGGAATTTGTCAGGGACGTTAAACCAGGAGAAGTCGTGACAATTGACGAAACAGGACTTCATACCCGTTTGGGTACGCCGCAGGAACGGATTGCTCCCTGTTCTTTTGAATATATTTATTTCGCACGGCCTGACAGTACGCTGGATAATCTGAATGTCTGGGAAAGCAGGAGGCAAATGGGTGTTCAGCTGGCGAAAGAATGTCCGATTGAGGCTGATGTGATTATTCCGGTTCCAGACTCCGGGACGCCGGCCGCTCTGGGCTATGCCCAAACGCTGGGTATCCCTTTTGAGGAGGGGCTGCTCAAAAACAGGTATGTTGGACGGACGTTCATTCAGCCAACGCAGGAGTTAAGAGAAGTTGCTGTCCGGATTAAGCTGAATGCCAACAAACAGGTCATCCGCGGACGTAGGGTTGTGATGATTGATGATTCGATTGTCAGAGGGACAACGAGCTCCAAGCTCGTCGAGATGGTCAAAGGATGCGGCGCCAAGGAGGTTCATCTACTGGTCAGCTCACCTCCGGTGAAGTATTCCTGTTATTATGGCATCGATACAGCTGAAAGGGAAAAATTGATTGCCAATCAAATGAACATTGATGAAATTCGTAAGTTTGTAGGAGCGGACACCCTGTACTATCTGTCGGAGGAAGGGCTGAAAAAGGCTTTAGGCAGTGATCCAGTTTGCCTGGCCTGTTTTAACGGTGATTATCCGACCACTGTTCCGAAGAAGTTCTCTAAAGAAGACATGGAGTGTTAAACGAACCGTTAGGGGGAGTAATCATGGGAATTACCTATAAAGATGCCGGTGTGGATATCCAGGCCGGAAATGAAGCTGTGGAGAAAATTAAGCCTGCAGTAGCTGCAACCTGGCGGCCCGGAGTTTTAGGGGGACTCGGCGGATTTGGCGGATTGTTCAGCCTGGATCTGCAGAAATATTCTGACCCCGTGCTGGTTTCCGGTACGGATGGTGTCGGAACAAAATTGCGCCTGGCTTTTCAGTTGGATAAGCATGATACCATCGGCCAGGACGCTGTTGCGATGTGCGTGAATGATGTTCTGGTCCAGGGTGCCGAGCCATTGTTTTTCCTCGATTATCTTGCGGTAGGAAAGCTGGTTCCGGAAAGAATTGCCTCCATCGTAGGCGGTGTGGCTGAAGGCTGCCGTCTGGCAGGCTGTGCACTCATTGGCGGCGAAACTGCTGAGATGCCCGGCTTTTACGCTGAAGAAGAATATGATATTGCCGGCTTTGCTGTCGGTGCGGTGAACCGGGACAAGCTGATCGACGGTTCGGACATCCGCGAAGGGGATATCCTTTTAGGTCTGAAGTCCAGCGGACTGCATAGCAACGGCTTTTCTCTTGTCCGCAAGATTTTTGCGGAATACCCGCTTGACAAGGTGTTCCCGGAACTCGGGAGGCCACTCGGGGAGGTACTGATTATCCCGACCAGGATCTATGTAAAGTCAGTGCTGGCCCTTCTGGATAAGATGGCTGTTCCCGGTATGGTACATATTACCGGCGGCGGTTTGACTGAAAATATTCCAAGGATTCTGCCGTCCGGACTTGGAACGGAGATTGTCACTTCTGCATGGCAAATTCCGCCGGTATTTCAATTGATGCAGAAACTTGGCAAGGTTGAAGATCCGGAGATGTTAAGGACGTTTAATATGGGAATTGGCTTTGTCCTGGTCATTCATCCTGAAAATGAAAAACAGGCCATGGATATTCTGGTTGGAAACGGGGAAGAGCCGGTCAGGATAGGCAGTGTGATTTCTGGACAAGGAGTGAGTTATCGATGAAAGTTGCCGTACTCGCTTCAGGGCGTGGCAGCAACCTGCAGGCCTTGTTGGACGAATGGCAGGATGGACGGCTTCCTGTAGAATTTGTGGGCGTAGGTTCGAATAAAATAGACGCAAAAGCTCTGGTTAGGGCAGAAAAATCCGGTATTCAGATCCGTACCTTTCCGAGGGAAAGCTATGCGGACAAGAACTCTCAGGAAACGGATATCTTAAACTGGCTTGAAGTCATTGATACGGAACTGCTGATTCTGGCCGGTTACATGCAGGTGTTAAGCCCGGATTTTATCCGCAGGGCCAAATATCCCATTCTGAACATCCATCCTTCGCTGCTGCCGTCTTTTCCTGGCTTACATCCCCAAAAACAGGCAGTAGAATATGGTGTTAAAGTCAGCGGCTGCACGGTGCATTTTGTGGACGAGGGAATGGATTCTGGACCGATTATCCTGCAGGAGGCGGTGCCGGTTTTTGCTGAGGATGATGCCGATCAGCTGGCTGCAAGAATTCTGAAAGTTGAGCACACCATCTATCCAGAGGCAGTCAGACTTATTGTGAATGGGAAGATAAAAAGAGAGGGAAGAAGAGTGATTGTCCTCAGAGATTCATAATTGCGAGTACCTTGTCAACCCTAAATTATCATAAATGGCGAGCAGATTTCTTGTAAAGCAAGGAGCTGCAAGACAATGCAGTATTACGAGAAATATGCCGCCAGGATGTATAAGATTTAGGGTTGAGCTGGCACGAATGTATCGGCGCATTTAAGGATTATTCGGGGTTCTAAAGGATAATTTTAGGATTGTTCTGAGGAAGTCTCCGAGGAATGATGATAGGGGGTTGACATGATGGTGAAAAAAGCAGTGATCAGTGTTTCAGACAAAACAGGTATCGTAGAATTTGCCGGAGGCCTTGTTGCCGAGGGCTTTGAACTGATTTCAACAGGTGGTACGTATAAGACATTGAAAGAAGCGGATATTCCTGTTCGTTATGTAAGTGAAATTACAGGGTTTCCGGAAATCCTTGATGGCAGGGTTAAAACCCTCCATCCGAAGATTCACGGCGGAATCCTCGCCATTGATACTGAGAAACACCGGGCTCAGTGCGCGGAAAACGGAATCGATTTTATCGATTTAGTTTGCGTAAATCTCTACCCTTTCAGAGAAACAATTGCTAAAGAAGGGGTTACCTTCGAAGAAGCGATCGAGAATATTGATATCGGCGGACCGACCATGGTCCGTTCGGCTGCGAAAAATCACAACAGAGTAACTATTATCGTCAATCCGGAAAACTACGGCAGGGTGCTTGAGAGCCTCAGGGAGAACGGTGGCATCCCATTGGCCTTGCGCAAAGAACTTGCAGCCGAAGCGTTTGCGCATACGGCGGAATATGACCGTCTGATTGCCGGATATCTGGAAGGTCAAATCGATACAAAAGCCTCTTTTCCGCAGCATCTCCGTGTAGTGGCGGCTAAGGTGCAGGATCTTCGCTATGGAGAAAATCCCGGGCAGCAGGCGGCCTTTTACGCGGACCCAGAGGCTGGGAAGGGGACACTTGCCTATGGCCAGCAGCTTCAGGGCAAGGAGCTGTCCTACAATAACTGGATGGACATGGACGCAGCGTGGAAGATTGCTGCGGAATATGACAAGATCGTCTGTGTGATCATTAAACATACCAATCCATGTGGTGTTGCGCTTGGAAACTCACTGCTGGAAGCTTATCAAAGAGCACTGGAAGCGGATCCGGTCTCGGCGTACGGCGGAATTATTGCACTTAACCGTGTGGTAGATGAAGCCACAGCTGAAGCGATTAAAGAGAAATTTTACGAAGTGGTCATTGCTCCAGATTTTAGCCCGCGGGCGAAAGAAATTTTGGCTGCAAAAGTTAACCTTCGTTTGTTTGCAGTTGGCAGGGAAGCGTGCTGTAAGACGCGGGGCTGGAAAATCCGTACGGTAAATGGTGGTTTCCTGGTTCAGGATGAGGATGAAGGAACGACACCGCCTGCCGAATGGGAAGTCGTCACGGAAGCCAAGCCGACCGAAGATGATCTGGCTGAACTGGAGTTTGCCTGGAAAGCCTGCAAGCATGTCAAGTCCAATGCGATTGTTATTTCAACGAAAAGGCAGGTCATTGGTGTCGGAGCCGGCCAGATGAACAGGGTCGGCTCGGCCAAAATTGCGCTTGAGCAGGCTGCAGAAAAAGCACAGGGTGCCTATATGGCTTCGGATGCTTTCTTCCCGTTTCCGGATACGGTCCAACTGGCTCATTCCCATGGGATCAAAGCTATTGTTCATCCCGGTGGTTCCATTCGGGACAAAGAAGTGATTGAAACAGCCAACAGGCTTGGAATGATTATTCTCCATACCGGAAGAAGACATTTTGAGCACTAAGAATAAATATTACTTATTGAGGTGGAAAAAGGATGGCTGACTTGTCTGGATGTCAAAATAACGGGAAGAAAATTCTGCTTGTAGGCTCAGGAGGAAGAGAGCATGCCCTTGCCTGGAAAATCAATCAGAGTCCTTTTTGTCAGAAACTCTTTGTAGCTCCGGGTAACGCAGGAACAGCGCAATGGAATGTTCCGATCAAGGCCAATGAACTTAACGCTTTGGTTGACTTCGCCAAGGATGAAGGGATTGATCTTACGATTATTGGTCCTGAGGAACCACTTAGTCTGGGAATTGTCAACGCTTTTCAGGCTGCAGGACTCAGAGTTTTTGGCCCGTCCGGAGCGGCAGCAACGCTTGAAAGCAGCAAAGCCTTTGCCAAGGAAATTATGGTACAGGCGAAGGTTCCGACAGCAGACTACCGGACTTTTACCGAGAAGAGTGAAGCAGAAAGATATATTAGAGAAACCGGCGCCCCGATTGTCATTAAAGCGGATGGTTTGGCGGCAGGTAAAGGGGTCATTGTGGCAGCTACACTGGAAGAGGCGTTTGAAGGCATCGAGACCATTATGGGTGGGGCCTTCGGTGCTGCTGGAGACAAGGTCGTGGTTGAAGAATTTTTGGAGGGGCAGGAGGTCAGCCTGCTGTGCTTTTGCGACGGTGAAAAGGCTCTCCCGATGACTCCCGTTCAGGATCACAAGAGAGCGCTCGACGGGGATATGGGGTTAAATACAGGTGGAATGGGGACTTATTCTCCACCTCCTTTCTGGACCAAAGCGTTAGAACAGGAAGTTATCGATACGATTGCTCAGCCGACGCTTTCAGTTATGCGCCAAAGAGGAACTCCATTTACCGGCGTACTGTTTTTAGGCCTAATGATTACGGCCAAAGGCCCTAAACTTCTGGAATACAATGTTCGGTTCGGTGATCCTGAGACACAGGTTGTGATGACCCTGCTCAAGTCGGACTTGATCCCAATCTTCGAGGCTTGTATCGACGGGAAACTGCCCGAAGTCAAAATCGAATGGCATGCCGGCACCGCGCTGTGTGTGGTCATGGCTGCTCCCGGCTATCCGGGTGAATACCGGAAGGGGATTCCGATCAGTCTTCCGACGACCCAAGAAAATCAGGTAGTTTTCCATGCCGGCACAAAGATGGAAGACGGAAAACTAGTCAATTCAGGCGGCCGGGTACTTGGCGTCACCGTCCGTGATGCATCTATTGCGGCAGCTAGGGAGAATGTCTATGCGCTCGTCGATAGTATCAAGTTCCCTGATGCCCATTTCCGCACCGACATAGGGATTAAAGGACTCAACATCCAATGATTCAATTCCGGTGCTTATTCCAATTGAATAAATTTGGATTGTATTAAAGATGAAGGAGGTTTTAGAATGTTTATCTGCGAATTGTTCCAACAGAAAAAGGTCGTATCTTTTGAGATTTTTCCACCAAAACTTACTTCATCTATAGAGGTCATTTATGATACGATTGATGCCCTAGCACCGCTCCGTCCTGATTTTATCAGTGTTACCTACGGTGCTGGAGGAAGTACCAGCAAAACGACTGCAGAAATCGCATCCATTGTTGAAAACAAATACAACATTAATTCTTTGGCTCATCTGACCTGTATTACCTCTTCCAAAGAACAAATCGAGGAAACACTGACACAGCTGGCAGACAGCAATGTCTCCAATATTCTCGCTTTACGGGGAGATATTCCGAAGGGTGCGGGTGAGATCGGCAGGGCAAGGGATTTCCAATATGCTTCTGATCTTGTCGCTTATATCCAGAACAAACATTCTTTCTGTCTGGGCGGCGCCTGTTATCCGGAAGGCCATCCCGAGTGCCCCGATAAAGACCAGGATATTGAAAACCTTCAGCGGAAAGTCGATGCCGGAGTCGGGTTTCTTATTACACAGTTATTTTATGACAATGACGCCTTCTTCCGTTTCCAGGAGAAAGTTGCTAAGCTGAACATTAATGTTCCGATTCTGGCAGGGATCATGCCAATCACTAATCGGGTTCAGATTGAAAGAATATTAGCATTGTCGAATGCACGGATGCCGCAGAAATTGATTAAAATACTTGACAAATTTGAGCATAACATGGAAGCCCTAAAAGATGCCGGCATTGCTTACGCGACCAAACAAATTGTGGAATTACTTGCGAATGATATTGACGGTGTCCATATCTATACGATGAATAAACCGCAAATTGCAAAGGACTTAGTCCGCAACCTCGATTCTCTTTTCTATGCGGTGAACAGTCAGGAAAACAAAAAGGTAGGCAACCTGGATTAATCTAAAACGACAGGACTGCAGAAATGGATAATCATCGAATTGATTCAAAGTTAACCGCAGAAATCCTGGGGATATCTGTGCCGAGTGTCCGCAACTGGATCCGGCATGGCTATCTCCATCCTTCTGATCCTGACGGAAAGGTCTTTGATCTTGATGAGGTGTTTCTGCTTCGGGAACGGATTGCGCAGGGAGATTTTGACCGCTTAAGAAAAAGAGCAAACAAAGCCGGTGCTGATAAACGATTTGCCCCGACAGAATACATCCTAAACAAAAGAACACGTAAGCAGATCATGGATCTATTGGCTTATCTGATCCGGCATAACATAGACCGGGGATGGACAGTCTTCGTTCTGGCTTTGAATCTTTTTCGGAGCTCGGGAGACATACTTTCCGATGACCTGAAAAAAATTATTGATCTTCCGGAAGCTATTTTCCAGCGACAGCATGTCCGCATGGAGCTGAAGAATTTTTATCAGGATATGCTCAGGACATCTAAGCAATCTTCTTTAGAATCTTCTTTGAAGTTTTCGTACGGCAGGCCGGATTCTCAGCACCTTGAATATCTTTTTAACATCCGTTTTCCTTTAGAAGAAGATATATTGGGCATTATCTATCAATCGCTGACCATGGAGGGGAATAAAGCCCGCCTTGGTTCTTACTTCACCCCGCCGGGCATAGCGAATGACGCTGCCCGGGCTTATATCCGCAGCGGACAGAAGGTGCTTGATCCTTGCTGCGGTACGGGCCAGTATCTTTTATCCTTTGCCCGGAATATGGATGAACCCGAAAACATCTATGGGATGGACCTCGATCTGACATCGGTAAGGATTGCCAGGTTCAATCTTTTGTTGACATGTTCCCGGGATTTTCACCCCAACATCATCCACTGCAATACTTTAACCGATATGGAACGGGAATCTTCCGCTTTCGGGAAATTTGATTTTATTGCCACGAATCCTCCGTGGGGAGCGGAGATTGATCTGAGTGTCCGCCAGAAAATGGCTGTGGAGTTTCCGGAAATAACTTCCGGGGAGTCCTTTTCTTATTTTCTCAGGGTGAGTCTTGATCTGATGAAAGATGGAGGGGTTGTCTCGTTTATTCTGCCGGAATCCATCCTGAATATCCGTGCCCATGCTGATATCAGAGGATATCTGCTTGAGAATTGTCAGATCATCAGGATCGAATATCTGGGCAGGAGATTTAAAAATGTCTTCTCAGCCGTGATCCGCCTTGACCTCAGAAAGGCCTTACCGTCAGAGAAGGATCAAGTTCTGGTGAAATTTCCGGAACAAGAATACCTGGTCTCTCAGGAAAGGTTTCGAAGTAATGCCTGGCATATTTTTGATATTTACCTGAGCAGCCAGGACGAAGCCATTTTCAGCAAGGTCTATTCGACCCGACATACTTTCCTGAAAGATAAGGCCGACTGGGCCTTGGGAATTGTCACCGGAGATAATCGGAGATACCTGCTTCAGACGAACGAGCCGGGTGCTGAGCCAATCTATAAGGGATCAGATGTGGATAAATTCGTTCTGAAGAAGCCGTCTTCTTTTTTACGGTTTCAGCCGGACAAGTTCCAGCAAACAGCACCGGAACATAAATACAGGACGGCGGAGAAACTGATTTACCGCTTCATTTCTGAAAGACTTGTTTTCGCCTATGATGATCAAGGCAGTCTTACACTGAACAGTGCCAATATCCTGATCCCCGAACCAGGAAACTATCCGGTGAAAGTAATTCTTGCTTTATTTAACAGCAGCCTTTATCAATTTCTTTTTCGCAAGAAATTCCATACCCTGAAAGTGCTCAGGGGAGATCTGGAACTGCTTCCGCTGCCCTTATGGGAACAGGCAGTGATTGACCATATCCTGCAATTAACGAACCAAATCATCGTCGGGGAAGATCAGTTTGAAATCCTGGATCAATTCATTATGGAACAGTTTAGGCTGACGCCCGAGGAACGCCGTCATATCAGAGATTTTTCGGCAAATACTTTTTCTGCGTCAGAATGATTTTCATATTGCATACATTTTTTCAGCATGAACAGATGACAGGTTATCTGCTATAATTGATACAGCATCCGATTTTTTGACATCAGCAGGGAGGAGCCTTTGAAATTGAGCGGATACGCAGAGGTGTTGGTCGACGTCGCCAACAGGCGTCTTGATCAGAGTTTTCATTACTATATTCCGGACAATCTCGTAATTCATGCGGGGATGATGGTGGTTGTCCCGCTTAAGCACAGAAAAGTCCGGGGCCTAGTTGTCAGTATCAGTTCCGACCCGCCTGAACTCGACGGTGAGCCCAGATTCCGCAACATAGAAGCGGTCCTGGAAGAAAACTGTCTAATTCCACCGGAGCTCATAGAACTGGCCTGCTGGCTTTCGGAGACGACGATCTGCCCAAAAGCGCAAGCCCTTCATTCTGTGTGGCCTTTTTTAAAGGGAAAGGGAGAAACCTGGATGACTTCCATGGCCGGCATGGACGATGAGGACGTTAAAGTTTTGGAGCTTCTCGATCCGGATACATTCCAGGTCTTAAAAACCCTTAACAGGTCGCGTCGGGGAGGCCTGTCGGAAAATGTCCTGCTAAAGAGAAGCGGGGCGAAGAAAGAACTGCTTGAGGATATGCTTAAGCAGGGATGGATCAAAAAAGAAATACGGTTTTCTGGAAAAGCAGGCAGTTCCGACTTGAATGAAAGAAAAAAAAATAACATAGAGAATAAAATTGATATAGACACAGATATAGACACAGATAAAGACATAGACGTCGATATAAGAAACAATATTGAGCAGATAACAGCTGGTTCCGTTCGGCACGTTACAGGCACATTAAGTCCTGCCCAGGAAAAAGTTTTCCAGGATATTCTGGCGTTTCGCAATAAAAATGATGGCGGAACGGTTTTGATCCATGGGATAACCGGCAGTGGCAAGACAGAGGTTTATAAAGAGCTGGTGGCAAAGGTACTGGCTGAAGGGGGTGATGTTATTCTGCTTGTACCTGAGATTTCACTTACTTCTCAGATCTCCAGAATATTTCTGGAACAGTTCGGAGATATGGTCGGAATTATTCATTCAGGCATCAGTTCCAGCGATAAACTAGCAATTTGGGAGCAAATCCTGCAACGGAATAAGCGCGTGATTATCGGAGCGCGCTCTGCTGTTTTTGCGCCTCTGTCAAACCTTAAACTGATCATACTGGATGAGGAACACGATAACGCTTATAAACAGGATGAAAATCCCAAGTATCATGCCCGAGACGTCGCCCGGAAAAGGGTGGAGGACAGAGGCGGGCTTGTGCTTCTGGGAAGCGCTACCCCATCCCTGGAAGCGTATGCGGCGGCCCAAAGGGATAAGATTGGTCTTGTGTCACTGGAAGAACGCTTCAACCAACAGGCTTTACCCACTGTCGATATTGTGGATATGAAACAGGAACTGGCTAGCGGCAATAAAACAATGTTCTCCATGGCACTTAGAAACAAGCTCCAGGAGAGAATTGACAACGGAGAACAAAGTATCCTTTTTCTGAACCGCAGAGGTTATTCGACCTTTGTATTTTGCCGTGAATGTGGCTATGTCGCACGCTGCCCGCATTGTGATGTTTCCCTGACATACCACAGTCATCATCAGCAGTTGTGCTGTCACTACTGTAATTACCAACAGGATGTTTTTCACCGTTGCCCGGAATGCAACAGCCGGTTTATTCGTTTCTTCGGCCAGGGAACCCAAAAAGTTGAAGAAGAGGTTTCTGCTTTGTTTCCCGGAGTTGAAGTCTTACGATTGGATACGGATACGACCTCCGGCTCCCGGGAATACAATAGAATTCTAGAACGGTTTCGCAGCGGAGAGGTTCCGATTCTTGTCGGGACCCAAATGCTGGCCAAAGGGCTGGATTTTCCCAACGTTACCCTTGTCGGGGTAATCTCTGCCGATCAGCTTTTCAATATGCCCGATTTTCGATCCAGAGAACGAGCTTTTCAGCTGCTGACCCAGGTTGCTGGTAGGGCAGGACGTGGAGCTAAAGGCGGCGAAGTGGTGATCCAGACCTATTCACCTGAAGAAAGATCGATCCTGCGGTCAGCCAAACAGGATTATGCAGCCTTTTTCTGGGAAGAGATTGCTTACCGGAAACAGCAAAATTATCCGCCATTTGCCCATATCATCAGGATCATGATTTTTCATGAAAAAGAAGATCGGGTAATCAAGGCGGCTCAGGACCTAGCCAACAGCATCCGCCTGGTGCTTGCTGATCAGGATCAGGAATATGTGATTCTTGGCCCGGCACCGGCTGTTTTGACCAGGCTGAAGAATGAATTTCGCTGGCAGGTATCGGTCAAAGGAAAGAATCCAGCGGTTCTCCGTAGGATCGTCCATCAAGGAGTCCGGGCTTTCTATCTTGGAACGGCCAGCTCAGGGATCAATATCAGTATTGAAGTAAATCCACTATCTTAAATACAACATATTTGAGGGAGGTCTGACACGTCGCTCTTAAGGTGTTAATTGCTTTCAGGCTTTCAAAAATGTATAATTCGATTATATGGTTTTTTTATGGGATATTATTTTAGAAATTGCGTGAGAAGGGAGCGGACCCAGTAATGGCCGTTTACCAGATAGTAAAAATTGGAGAAGATATTCTGCGGGAAAAAGCAATAGAAGTCAAGAAAATTACCCCGAATATTATCAAATTGCTCGATAACATGGCTGAGACCATGTATGAGGCGAAAGGGGTAGGGCTTGCAGCTCCCCAGGTCGGCGTATCCAAAAGAGTTGTGGTGATCGACGTCGGAGACGGTCTTTTAGAACTGATCAATCCGATGATTATTAAAAAAACCGGTTCGGAAGCAGATGAAGAGGGATGCTTAAGTGTCCCAAATAAGACTGGCAGGGTGAAACGGGCGGCCGAAGTGGTAGTTCAGGCCATGGACCGCAATGGCGAGATGAAGGAATATCATGCCGATGGTTTCCTAGCTAGAGCGATGCAGCACGAAACGGATCATCTTGATGGGATACTGTTTGTTGATATCGCGGACAAGATTTATAATGTGTAGTATCTTAGTCCGCTTGACGCTGAAATTGTAGCACGCAGACAAAATATGGGGTATAAGATTTATGGCTAAGATTTACTAGACGCGCGAAGAGAGAGTCTTTGCATTTAGAATACGGAACGGGAAGTGACAGTGTCAGATGCGGCTTGTTTTTATGGGAACACCGGATTTTGCGGTGCCTGTCCTGGAGGCGCTCTATGCTTCAGGACATCAAATCGGCGGCGTTTTTACCCAGCCCGACAAACCTGCGGGACGAGGGAATAAATTGAAAGCGAGTCCGGTCAAAGTGCTTGCTGAGAAGTATGGACTTGCTGTATTTCAGCCTGCTAGAATCAAAACTGCGGAAGCAGTCCGGCAAATCAAGGATTTGCAGCCGGAGTGTATTGTCGTGGTTGCTTTCGGACAGCTTTTGTCAAAAGAGATTTTGGAAATACCACCTTACGGCTGCATCAATGTGCATGCTTCGCTACTTCCTGCTTACCGCGGCGCAGCACCGATCCATTGGGCCGTGATGAACGGGGAGATAAAAACCGGTGTTACGACGATGCTGATGGATGAAGGGCTCGATACGGGTGCGATGTTGATGATGAAGGAATATCCGATATCCCCGGAGGCTACAACCGGTGAATTACACGATGTTTTGGCGCGAATTGGGGCTAAGGCTTTACTCAATACGCTGATAGGGCTTGAGAACGGGGCGGTTTATCCGGTTCCGCAGCCGGAAGGTTCTTCCTATGCACCGCTTTTGACCAGAGAACATGAACGGTTGGAATGGTCGTGGACTGCTGCAAAAATTCACAACCGGATTCGCGGGCTGAATCCCTGGCCGGGTGCATTTGCATTTTTTCGGGAAGAGCAGGTTAAAATATGGCTGAGTGAACAGCCTGGAAAGCTTGACTTGTCCGGAAATGCACTACAGAACAGCTTGCCGGGAAGTATTTTATCCCTTACTGAAGGGGGACTACTCGTTAAGACCGGAGAAGGTATTTTGAAAATTACAGAACTTCAGCCTGCAGGAAAGAAAAGGATGCGGGCTCAGGACTTCTATAACGGCTACAGGCTGAAAGAGGATGACCGATTTCAGTAACTGGCATGCTTATTTCTTACTTTTTAAGCAAAATCTAAGATTAAATAGATATACTTTAGATATTTAAATAATGCTTCTTTCGGTACCTTGAAAGAAGCATATGATGTATGATTCTTTTGTTATTTGGTCAGGTCAGGCTTTTGAAGGAGGAAAATAGATGATAATGCCTTTATTTGATCCGACAATTATATTACTAATTCCAGCAATTATCCTAACGATTTATGCTCAGGCCAAAGTTAGTGGTGCTTACAGCAGATATTCCAGGATTAGGAGCAGTTCAGGGGCAACAGGCGCGGACGTAGCCAGAGCCCTACTGAATGAAAATGGTCTTTATGATGTTCAGGTAGAACAGGTTGCCGGTAACCTTACGGACCACTACGACCCGAGGACTCATGTTGTAAGGCTCAGCAGCGGTGTATATAACAGCACATCTATTGCAGCGCTGGCTGTTGCTGCCCACGAAACAGGTCATGCCGTACAGCATGCTGACAGCTATGTTCCATTGAAAATCAGGACAGCTTTTGTGCCGGTAGCTTCATTTGGCAGCCAGGCAGGGCCTATTTTGATTCTTCTCGGCCTGTTCCTACCGTCGATATCCTTCTTGTTGGATATTGGGATTTATGTTTTTGCGTTTGCGGTTCTGTTTCAGATCGTTACGCTTCCTGTTGAATACAATGCCAGCAACAGAGCCTTAGCTTTTCTGGGAGACAGCGGTATTATTAAAGAGACAGAAGAGATGACGGGCGCAAAAAAGATGCTCAGTGCAGCCGCCCTTACCTATGTTGCCGCAGCACTGACGGCAATTCTGACCTTGCTACGCTTTGTATGGATTGCACAAGGCCGGGATGATTAGTACCGGATCAAGAGAATAAAAAGAATGGGATAGAAAAAATGATGGAGAAGAATGATCCTATTGCTGAAAAAGAAAACAAACGTACGCGAAAACGCATAAACGATCAAAACGCACGGCTAATAGCCGTGCGTATTCTTACGCGGGTCGAAAAAGAAGGGGCCTATGCCAATCTTCTTTTGCGTTCCCAGCTTTCCGGACTGACCCTGAGCCGGGACAGAAATTTGGCTACCGCTTTAGTCAACGGGGCATTAAAAAACAAATTGACGCTGGATTATGCGTTGAGAAAACATCTGAATAAGCCGATGTCCGCATTGCCGCAGGAAGTCAGGGCTGTTTTAAGGATCGGTGTTTTTCAGATATTATTTATGGACAGAGTGCCGATGCCCGCTGCGGTCAATGAGAGTGTTGACCTGATGAATCAACTGAACCGAACCTATGCCCCGCTTGTCAACAGTGTCCTGCGCAAGGCGACTGAAATAGGCTGGAATTTTGAATGGCCGGATCAAAAGAAAAAAATAGTCCGCTATCTTTCGGTCAGATATTCCCATCCTGAATGGATGGTCAAGCGCTGGTTGACAAGGTGGGGGAAGGAAGAAACGGAAGCCCTGCTGAAAACCAATAACGAACCTGCTCTGACTTCCATCCGGGTTAACACCCTAAAGACCACAAGAGAGGAACTTAAGACCCTATTGGGGTGCAAGGGAATTGAAGCAACGGACGGCAGATATACGCCGGAAAGCTTAATTCTGAAAGATTTCGGCAATTTGGAACAACTTGAGGAATTTCAAAACGGATATTTCACGGTTCAGGATCAAAGCTCTCAGCTGGCTGCGCATATCCTGGGCGTTCGGGATGGGGACCGTGTGCTTGACGTCTGCAGTGCGCCAGGAGGAAAGACGACGCATCTGGCGCAATTAATGAAAAACAAGGGCGTCATCATTGCAGTAGATATGTATCCCAAAAAACTTGAGTTGATTAAGGAAACAGCCGAACGGCTTGGAATTTCGATAATAAAAACGATTGAGGGCGACGCCCGAATTTTGGAAGGAATTGAACAGAAATTTGACCGGGTCCTGGTCGATGCGCCCTGTTCGGGCTTGGGTGTGCTTAGAAAAAGAGCTGATCTGCGCTGGCAGAAGCGAGAAGACGAGATTAGCGAACTGCCAGAACTCCAGCTGGCAATCCTGCTGAAAGCTGCCGATCATGTGCGGGAGGGCGGAGAGCTTGTTTATTCGACCTGTACCACGGAGCCGGAAGAAAACTTTGAAGTGGTTAAAGCTTTCCGGCAGCTTAAACCCGAGTTTGTTTCGGTCGACTTGTCGGAAAGTTTGCCTTTTGCAGCAGAGGAGAGAGATCTGAAACAACTGCAGAAAGGGGTATGGCAGATACTGCCTCATCATCACAATATGGATGGATTCTTTATCGCCAAGTTCCGACGGCCACGGAGGCCCTAGTGACGCGATGCCACTCTAGACTAACCCAAGCAAAAGCTGTGTATCTTGTTGTTAACGGGAGTTATGAATCGATCTATTAGACGAAAGTTAACATCTGTTATAGAGAAATGTTTAAGATTATAAAATTGGGAGAATAATACTAATTATGGAAAAGTTGGATTGCCGCGGTTGTCTTGAAGGAGAAATGCATGCTATATGCCTGGAAAACGGCTTAAAAAAGTTCAGAGCCCATCAGGTTTTCAACTGGGTTAATGCCAGAGGAGTCCATCATTGGGATGAAATGAAGAATATCGGGAAACAGGACAGTGAATGGCTTAACAGGGTTTTCTTTATCCAACCGCTGACTGTCTTAAGAGAGCAGCGTTCTGCCGATGGAACCCGGAAGTTTTTATTTCGCCTGGCTGACGGAGAAAGTATTGAAACGGTGCTAATGGATTATGATCATCTGACAAGCCGGGACAGACACACTTTATGTGTCTCAACTCAGGTAGGATGCCCTGTGGGATGCCCTTTTTGCGCAACCGGAATGGACGGATTTCACCGGAACCTGACTGCAGGAGAGATCACCGGACAGGTACTGGAAATCAGTCGGCTGCTTCAGCAGGAAGACCCGGAATTCAAGGTAACCAACATTGTTTTCATGGGGATGGGTGAACCTTTTCTTAATTATGATGCAGTGATGAAAGCGATTAGAATCCTGAACAGCGAGAATGGTCAGAATATCGGCATGCGGAGAATGACCATCTCGACGAGCGGTGTTGCCCCCAAGATTATTCAGCTGGCACAGGACAACCCACAAGTCGGTTTGGCTGTATCGCTTCATTCAGTTAGAGATGAAGTTAGGGATACGTTGGTTCCTATCAACAGAAGATATCCATTACAGGAACTACTGGAAGCCTGCCGGTATTATTCCAATCAGACGAACAGAAGAATTACATTTGAATTTGCTTTACACCAACAAAATGTCTCCAAAGAAGAAGCGGAAAAACTGGTGGTTCTCCTTAAGGGCATGCTGGCCCATGTCAATTTGATCCCCATTAATCCGGTAATCGGCAGCGGCGTTCAAAGAGCGGGCAAAGAGCGATTAACGATGTTCAAAAGGGTTCTCGAAACGGGCAAGATTCCTGTTTCGATCAGAGAAGAAAAAGGCCTGGACATTAATGCAGCGTGTGGTCAGCTTAGACAGCGTTTGGAGTGTGAGGAGTATGCGTCTCTTAAACAAAGTTGAATCGATCGCCGAACAGATGGCCACATTTTTGTTTAGCAAGGCGGTGGGCACGATTCAGCCTGTTCAGGTTGCCAGGGAACTCAATAAAATAATGCTGAAAAATAAACAGGTCAGCATATCTCATGTCTATGTCCCGAATGTTTACACCGTAAGTTTAAGTCCTGAGGATTATGCAGTCTTAGAGAGTTTTGGAGAGACACTGCTGGTGGAGCTGGCTAAACATCTCTATGATGAAGGGACCAGGCAGGGCTATACTTTTCTGGCACTCCCTGTTGTGCGGATGCAGCCTTCGGAGAAGATAGATGCTGGCTTAATGAAAATCCAGATTGAGTTTAAAGATTCTGTTGTCGCCAATTGGCGGATTAACGAAGAAAAACTGCCCACGGAAGATGAAGAACTGGAAAAAACAACAGTTCTGGCGGATGCTGCAAGATTAATCATGGCATCATCTAAGACAGTTGGCAGGAAAACTCATCCTTATCTCGAAGTTATAAAAGGGACAAACGAAGGTGAGATCTACGATCTCGATAAGGACGCGTATATTGTCGGACGCCAGGAAGATTGTGATATTGAAGTCAGAGACCTGGAGATCTCCCGTCACCATTTGAAGCTTTATACAGAGAATAGAAGGTGGTTTGTTCAGGATCTAGGCAGTACCAATGGTACCTATCTGAACAAATTAAGGGTTGACCGCTATATGGTAAATCCTGGTGACAGGATTAAGGCCGGACAAACGCATTTTCAATTTCATGTAGATAAGTAAAGTCGGTGATTGAATGCAAATGCTTACAGTAGTTGGAAGGATTGTATTTGTTGGTTTTATCTATCTCTTTCTCTTACGGATATTGACGGTTATGCTGGCCGATTTAAGGTCGAGGGGAATCATGAGCAAAACCGAATCTGATCTTGGCTGTATCGAAGTCTTAAGCGGAGCTGAAAAGCTGCCCAAAGGACGCAAGATTAAGATTGATTCCCGGGGGCTTTCTATCGGAAGAGGAAAGCACAACGATATCGTCGTTCCGGACCATTATTGTTCACTGGATCATGCTGAATTCAAGCATAACAGAGGGATGACAACACTAGAGGATGTTGGGAGCACGAATGGTACCTGGGTGAACGGAGAACGGATCAACTCCCAGGTCCAGCTTGTTTCCGGTGACTTCATCAAGATAGGCAGCATTACTTTTCTTTATTCGAGGTGGGGAAATGAAAGCAGTTAGGATTTATGAGACCGGTTGTGTTAGAAAAAACAATGAAGATTATTTTCTTATATTGCCGGAGGAGTCATTTTTCGCGGTGGCCGATGGAATGGGCGGACATAATGCCGGGGAAATAGCTTCGAGGATCGCGGTCGAACAATTAAAGGAAAAAGCAGCCGAATTAAAATCTTTGGATATTCAGGATCTACAGGACTGGATTGTTCAGGCTGTGAATCAGGCCAACCGTGAAGTATACGAAGTATCGCTTCGGACTGAAGGGACGGAAGGCATGGGGACAACCCTGACTGCGCTGATGATCTATGACAATAAAGCCGTTGTTGGCCATGTGGGCGACAGTAGGATTTATTTATGGCGAAATCAGACCCTTACGCTCCTATCGGAGGATCATTCGATGGTAAACGAACTTGTCCGCCTCGGAGAGCTGACGGAGGAGAAAGCAAAAAATCATCCGCACAAGCATGTCTTGTCCAGAGCGCTGGGTGTGGAGCTCAATATTGATGTAGACTGTTTTCAACTTAAAGTACAGGACGGAGATGTTTTTCTTCTGTGCACAGATGGCTTTTCGAATGAAATCAGTGATCAGGAGATTGCTGCGGAGTTTTCCGAGGCTAAATCATGGGATGATCATCTCGAAACCTTGAGGAATGTTGTGATCGAACGGGGGGCTCCGGATAATTTTACGGCAATATGCTGTATTGTGGAGCGGTGAGGACATGCTGCATCGTCTATCTTTGAGGGTTCTGACTTTAGTAATTTTATGGATGGGGCTCGGTGTACTGAAGCTGGATGATATGAATGAAAACGGTTTTTTCCTGCAAGGAGCTGTATTTTCTTTTTTGATCCTAGCAGGTGCCTTGTTTGAAATATTTTTTTGCTATCAGGGAGATCCTTATCTCCTGCCGGTAGTTCAGACCATCCTCGCGATTGGCTTGGTTTTTCTGGCAAGGATCAATCCTGCCCTGGCAGCGGACCAATTTATCTGGGCGAATCTGGGCGTGATCATTTACTATGCTGTCTTTTTTATTTTACGAGATTACCGCAAGCTTGGTGAGTATCAGTATCTCTGGGGAATGCTGGCCTTGCTTATGCTTCTGCTGACGCTGATATTTGGGGTCACCATCAATGGTGCGACAAGCTGGTTTAGGTTTGCCGGGGTGGGCTTCCAGCCCGAGGAGCTTGTTAAAGTAGCACTGCTTCTTTTCCTGGCATCCTACTTAAGTGACAATAAAGAACTTTTGCGTTTTGGGACGATTCAGGTTGGGAAAGTTTCCCTGCCCGATGCCAAAACGATGGGCCCGTTTGTTTTTATCGGCGTATTTGTTCTCGGCTTGCTTGGGGCCCAGAAAAGTCTTGGAACGGCACTGGTATTCTTCCTTCTCATGGTGTTTATCTTGTATGTCGCAACCGAAAGATTGCTCTATCTCATGGTTTCCGTTCCGCTGGTCATGGTGACCGGAGCAGCTGGTTATTTCCTATTTGACCATGTCCGCGTAAGAGTCGCTACCTGGATTAATCCGTGGGTGGATGCCAGCGGCGGGGCTTATCAGATCTCCCAGTCGATCTTCGCCATAAGCGGGGGAAGGCTTCTGGGGACAGGTCTCGGAAATGGGATAGGTGCTTACCAGATTCCAAATGCGGACACTGATTTTATCTTTTCGGTGATTGCTGAGGAGATTGGTTTTATTGGCGCAATGGCAGTCATCAGCCTGTTTATCATTATCGTAATGCGCTGTTTCTGTATCAGCATCAGAGCCACGGATCGGTTTGGCCAGATCCTGGCAGCCGGAATAGGCATTCTGATCGGTGTGGAAGCTCTGATTATCCTGGCCGGGGTGACCAAAATGCTTCCGCTTACAGGTCTGCCTTTGCCTTGGATGAGCTACGGGGGAAGTTCCATGGTCGGACACTTTTTACTCCTTGGGATTCTAGCCGGCATTTCTCATAGCTCAGCTTTCTCTGTGAGTCAGATATCAATTGGAAAGCAGGCAGATGCCTTATGAACAATGGAATTCGCAAAATTGCACTGATCATGGTTTTTAGCTTTGTTTTTTTAAGTCTGGGTCTGGTATACTGGCAAGTGGTTAAGGCCGATGAGATGCTGGATAATCCAGCTAACCGGCGCGCGGTTTATTTAGAGGAAAGAATTACCCGGGGCGGCATTTTTGATCGGAACGGCGTTGTTTTGGCGAAGACGGAGCAAACTGCTGATGGGAAAGTCAGAACGTATCCGTTGGGTGAGATGTTTGAGCCATTACTGGGGTATGCCACAGTAAAATACGGTTCTGCCGGTCTTGAGGCAACGGAGGCGGAAACACTCCTCGGAATGA
Source organism: Dehalobacter sp. 12DCB1 (assembly GCF_004343605.1). Taxonomy (GTDB): domain Bacteria; phylum Bacillota; class Desulfitobacteriia; order Desulfitobacteriales; family Syntrophobotulaceae; genus Dehalobacter. Next base: position 97,715 of record NZ_POSF01000013.1, on the reverse strand, counting down.
AAAATCCTTCCATTCTCAGACGGATTCAGAATACATTTGAATTGCAGAGAACGGGTAATGACCTGATACTGACACTTGATTCCCGCTTACAAGAGACTGCCTATCAGAGTTTGCAGGGCAAGACCGGAGCAGTGGTGGCAATCGATCCGCAAAATGGGGATGTTCTAGCGCTGGTCAGTCAACCAAGCTATGATGCTGGAACAATTGAACAGGACTGGGACAAAATTATTACCAAGGAGGACAGTCCGCTTGTGAATCACGCTTTTTCGATGTTTCCTCCAGGATCAATTATGAAAGTTGTTACTTCAGCAGCTATTTTTCAGGCAGGACTCGACACGACGGAACTCTATGATTGTGAAGGTTCTACTGTGATTAATGGGCAGACGATCCAGGAACAAAATGACAAAGCGCATGGCTGGGTGAATTATGATCTTGCTTTGGCCTACTCCTGCAATACTTATTTTGCTCAGTATGGGATCAAAGCTGGGGTGAACCATTTTTTGGAGGCCGTGTCCAATTTTGGGTTTGGCAGGGATATCCCGTTCGATCTGTATGTTCCAGTTAGTTCAATTACGAGAGATGACCCCTTGCCGGAAGACTTAAGCCTTAATTTGTTTGCCGAGAGCACCTTCGGTCAGGGTCAAGTGATGGTTAGTCCTTTCCATATGGCCTTGATCACAGCTGGAGTTGCCAATGACGGTAAAATAATGGTTCCACATTTGATTGACAGTGTGCTCGATTCCAAGCAAAATAGTATCTATCGAAGGACACCTGAAGTATGGCTGACGCCTCTTAGTAAGGAAGAGGCAGAAAAAATAACAAGCGGCATGGTATTGGCTGTCAATAAAGGAACAGCATCTCCCGGAGCCATATCTGGGGCCCAAATAGCAGCGAAAACCGGCTCGGCGGAACCGGGTGGAGACGGGGATACCCACGCCTGGTATATTGCTTTCGCTCCTGCGGAGAATCCGGAAATAGCTGTAGCAGTCCTGGTGGAACATGGCGGAACTGGCGGCGGAGCGGCAGCGCCGATTGCTAAAGCAGTCATAGAGAAAGCACTTGAATTGAAAGAAGGTGAAGACTAATGGAAAAGATGTTCGGAGGAAGATATGAAATAGAAGAAAAGATCGGGGCCGGAGGGATGGCAATCGTCTACCGGGCCAAGGATACATTACTGAACAGAACCGTTGCTATCAAGGTCTTGCGGGAACAGTACGCTTCTGATGAGGGTTTTATCCGTCGTTTTCGCCGGGAAGCTCAGTCTGCAGCCAGCCTGTCTCACCAGAACATCGTTTCAATCTATGATGTGGGCAGAGACGGGAACGAAGATTATATTGTCATGGAGTATGTCAAAGGCCAGACGCTAAAGGATATTATCCGTACACAAGCACCTCTTTCCCAGGATAAAGCGATTCATATTGTCCGTCAAATTGCTGAAGCATTGGTGCATGCACATGCCAATAATATTATTCACCGAGACATCAAACCGCAGAATATTTTAATTACACCGGATGGAAGGGCCAAAGTCACTGATTTTGGGATAGCCAGAGCCGCTTCTTCGGCAACCGTCACTCATACCGGGGATATCGTCGGCTCAGTGCATTACCTGTCACCGGAACAGGCCAAGGGCTCCCAGACCACGGAACAGTCCGATATCTACTCGCTCGGAATCATCCTTTATGAACTGATTGCAGGAAGGCTTCCGTATGATGGAGATACTGCGATCACCATCGCCTTGAAGCATATCCAAGAGGAAGTCGAGTTGCCTGGAAAGCTTGTTGCCGGAGTCAGCCCGGAACTGGAAACCGTGATCATGAAAGCACTGGCTAAATCAGTTCAGGATCGCTATAAAAGTGCAGCAGAATTTCTCAAGGATCTCGACAGGATTGAGGCCGGAGAGACCATTGTTTGGGAAAAAAGGCAGGCCAGCGACCATGAAGATACCATGCAGACCCAAGTTCATAAGGGCTTGAAGAATAAAGTAATCCCGAATGAGGCCAAGAATGATGCGCTTCTGCGTACTAAAAAACGCAGGAGGAAAATTCCGATTCTAATTATGATTGTTATCTCTGCACTGATTGTAATTGTCGGAGCATCGTCGGGAGTTTGGTTTTTCACCCATACACAGGTGGTTACAGTTCCGGATCTTACCGGGAAGACTGTAGAAGAAGCTAAAATCGAATTGACTAAAGCCCGTCTGGCTCTCGGCAACCGGACCGAAACCTACAGCGATGAAATTAAGCAGGGTGGGATTGTTTCTCAAAGCATTAAGCCTAAGAGTGAAGTGAAGGCTGGAAGGTCAGTGGACATTGAGATTAGCAAAGGCGTAGAATATATCAAAGTGCCGAATGTAACAACCGGGTATCCGCTTCAGGAAAACGCTGAGAGTACGCTTAAGGAAGCCGGTTTCACGAATATTACGGTCAAAACAATGCTGAGCGCTTCTGTTTCGAAAGGACATGTTTTTGGACAATCGGTTGCGCCCGGTTCGACTTGGACAAAGAACGGAGAAATCGAACTGTTTGTCAGCGAAGGGATTCAACCAACGATTACTGCTATGCCTGATTTTACAGGCATGTCACTGGAGTTTACCACGGATTACCTAGAAAAATACGATATGAAAGTAATGCCAATCATGGAAGAATCAAATTTATTTCCGGAGAAAGCCGTGATTACCACTGAACCCAAACCGGGCAAACCAATCCAGCAGGGTTCGGAAGTGACCATCGTTGTGTCTCAGGGACCGGGACCCCCGGCCTAAAATGCGCGCAAATATCTGATGCTATCATTTTTGACCTGATAAGAGGTACAGGCGCTATTTGAGTTAGAGTGGGGGAAAGAACAGGATATATGCTGATTCAGGGAACACTGATGAAAGGATATGCCGGCTTTTATTACGTATACGCTGATGACCGGGTATGGGAATGCTCTCTGCGCGGTCGTTTTCGTGTGAAAAAGCAGGATTTTATCCCCGGCGACAAGGTGCTGGTCCTTCCGGGGACAGGGAACAAAGCCACAATTGAAAAGGTACTCGAACGTCAAAATTCTCTGGTCAGGCCGTATATTGCAAATGTGGATCAGGTCCTCTTGGTTTTCTCCCTGAAGACCCCTGATCCGGATTACAATTTGCTAGACAGGCTGCTCATTCAAGCTGGAAAAGCAGAAATCAGCATTTTGATCATATTCACCAAGGAAGATTTGGATGTTGGAAATCAAGCCCCGGCTGTCGATTACCGCAGGATCGGCTATGAAGTCGTCCAGGTGTCGAATCGGACGCTGACAGGAATCGATGAAGTTGCTGAACGGCTTAGGGGCAATGTGTCTGTGTTAGCAGGACCTTCTGGATCTGGCAAATCTAGCCTGATTAACGCCCTGAATCCGGGGAAGACACTTAAAACAGGTAACGTCAGCGACAAAATCGGCCGGGGAAGGCATACAACCAGGCACGTCGAACTTCTTTCTGTAGCAGGAGGACTTGTTGCAGATACGCCGGGATTTTCATCCCTATACCTGCCCGAAATGAAGAGAGAGGAACTGCAATCCTACTTTCCTGAGTTTGTCCGGGTTAAACATGAATGCCGCTTTTCAAGCTGCCTTCATGACAAGGAACCTGACTGTGCTGTAAAAGAAGCACTGAGTGAGAGCCTTATTAATTCTTTCAGATATGAGCACTATCTGCAGTTTTTAAAAGAAGTCATCGAATATGAAAAAAATTATTAAACTTGGCTGGCGCCAAGTCTTAGCTGTACTTAGATGTATCAGAAGGTAACTTTGAACTTTTCTGATACCCTAATAAAGGGTTTCAGAGCTGAACGAAGAATAATTACAGAAAACCGTAACAAGAATTATAAGAAACTGCACGCAGCAAAGAAACAGCACCATAGGTTTGGAAGGAGGATCTTTATGGCTTTGACGATTGCCCCATCGATACTGTCTGCCAATTTTGCCAGATTGGGAGAGGACGTCAGTCTTGTTGAAAATGCGGGGATTGATATGCTGCATATAGATATTATGGATGGACACTTTGTTCCGAATATCTCAATAGGTCCTGCAGTTGTTGGATCGCTCCGCAAGGTATCGTCGCTGGAGTTTGATGTTCATCTGATGATTGAACATCCTGAAAAGTATGTTGAAGATTTTGTGAAGGCAGGTGCCGACTCGATCACGATTCATGCTGAGGCAACCAAGCACCTTCACCGGGTCATCCAGCTGATCAAATCTCTTGGGGTGAATGTGGGCGTTGCACTAAACCCTGCAACCCCACTGGAAATGCTGACGTATGTTTTGCAGGAACTTGATGTTGTGCTGCTGATGACTGTGAATCCTGGTTTTGGCGGCCAAAAGTTTATTCAAGAAGTATTGCCGAAAATCGTAGCACTGTCGGCGATCCTGAAGGAAGTGAACCCGCTTTGCCGTATTGAAGTGGATGGTGGAATTAATATTGAGACAGCCCGTCTGGTAAGCAAAGCGGGGGCCGAGATCCTGGTAGCCGGTGCAGCCGTATTTGCTTCTCCGGATCCGCAGCAGGCGATTTGTGATATCCTTGAAGCCGCCAAAGAGGAACAGCGTACCAACAAAAATAAAAGATTCCGGGGAATTAAGCAATGAAGGTTGCAGTCATGGCAAACGGAGAATGGGATGCTGCGTGGGGCCGCAGCGAACTCACCGAGAATCATATTGAGATGTTGATCTGTGCGGACGGAGGGGGCAACAAAGCCATTGCTTCGGGCAGAATCCCTGATGTATTGATCGGGGACCTCGATTCCATTACAAAAGAAAATTTGGAAAAATGTATAGCGGCCAAAACGACCGTCAAACAATATCCCTGCGAAAAAAATGAGACAGATTTAGAGCTCGCCGTGGCCTATGCAGATACATATTTAGATTATCAGGGATGTTCCCAGGACGAAATTGTTCTTTATGCTGCCGGCGGTAAAAGGCTGGATCACCTGATGGGGAACATATCAATCATGATTGCGTATGCCGAAAAAGGCAGACGGCTGAAGATGAAAGACCCAAGATCCGATGCCTGGGTGATGCTTCAAGGTAAAGAGAACATCAAGGGCAGCATTGGTCAGCAATTGTCGATCGTTGCCTTATCTGACGATGCGCGGGTATCTGCCAAAGGGCTGTACTATGAGCTGGATATGCTGAAGCTTGCGCATAATTCACCGCGTGGAATCAGCAATGTGTTTAGGGATGAAGATATCTCGATTGAGATTCATGAAGGAAAAGTTCTGATCTATGTTCAAATACCTTGTTAATGTAAAACTTACTCTCCAAAATTGATTGAAAAAGCAAAAACCCCGGCTTTAAAGTCGGGGTTGTTTTAATCCAATCACAGTTGTTTCACGATAAAGTTAGATTGCCCGTTTCACTTTACCTGAACGAAGGCATCTTGTGCAGACTTTGACATGGGTGGGAGTACCGTTCACTACAGCACGGACACGCTGGAGGTTTGGTTTCCAGGTACGCTTGGAGCGAATATGGGAGTGACTGACACTCATCCCGGAAGAAACTCCTTTTCCGCAAACATCACAAATATTAGCCATGATTTCTTCTACCTCCTTTTCACCCAAAAATGACACTATTATAGTTTAGCAGAACTTAAAAGAATTGGCAAGAGTAGGTTTTTATTATCCGACAAGGTTTATATAGGTTTTATACATCCTGCAAATGCAAATGTTTTATGCATATATTATACTACATATAACAGGTACTGATAAGAAAAAATAAGGTGTTGTTCTCTAAGGTATTCACATAGTATTTGACGAAAGCTACCGTGTATATTATCCTAATTATATTAAAGAAAACGGTGAATCTTCCAAGGTGGAATTTTATTTTTTAAAAGATTAAATTTATGCAGGATTACACGGAAAGCGAGGTTAAGAAGATGGCAAAGCTGATGGAAACAAAACTGGGAAATGTAGAAATATCAGAAGATGTTATAGCTACAATTTCAGGTGCGGCGGCAATCGAGTGTTATGGGTTGGTGGGTATGGCTTCGAGAAAGATTTCGGATGGCGTTTCAGGTTTGCTTAAAAGGGAGAACTTATCCAAAGGGGTGAACGTCACCGTTCAGGAAGAGGACTTGATCATAGACCTTAACATCATTGTGGGATACGGAATTAAAATATCGGAAGTTGCCTCCAATGTGATGGATCGGGTTCGCTATACTGTCGAGACAATGACAGGTCTAAAAGTGGCTGAAGTAAATGTGAATGTTCAAGGGGTAAGATTTTTAGAATAGTTGAGAATACCTTAGATGATCTTAGGATGAGTAGGAGGATAAATTTTGAAAGCCGTGTCGGAAGCTATAGCTCAAAAAATTGACGGAAACGTATTAAAAGATATGATAAGGTCGGGGTCTCGTCTGCTGGAGCAAAGGAAAAAGGAAATTGATGCTTTGAATGTATTTCCGGTCCCGGACGGGGATACGGGTACAAATATGAATTTGACATTCAAAGCAGCATCATTGGCAGCAGATAAGGTAACGGGCAATTCTGTGCATGAAGTTGCAAGTGCCGCTTCTACAGGTTCCCTGATGGGCGCCAGGGGGAATTCAGGTGTTATTTTGTCTCAGATCATGAGAGGGATTGCCAGGGGCTTGGAAGGGATTAACGAAGCAAATGCTCTCCAGATGGCTCATGCGCTGCAAACCGGTGTTGAAAGCGCGTACAAGGCAGTGATGAAACCGGTCGAAGGAACGATTCTTACTGTATCCAGGGAGACTGCCCGGGGTGCATATCTTAAAGCAAAAAGCGGAACGACTGATATTTTGGAAGTTTTGAGGGCTGGTTGTGAAAAAGGTGAAGAGGCGCTGGCCAGGACGCCTGAGATGTTGCCCGTTCTGAAACAGGCAGGTGTGGTTGATGCCGGCGGTCAGGGCTTCCTGACTATTTTATACGGCTGGATCTCAGCCTTGGAAGGCAAGGAAATTGGTTACACTGAGGTACAGCAGGAGGAGATCCAGGTTTCTGAGGTTTCAGGCATTATTGCCGTTGAAAGCCTGGAATTCCCATATTGTACTGAGTTTCTGGTAAAAGGAAATGGCCTTGATCCCGATGTTCTAAGACAGGCACTCCTGGACAAAGGTGACTGCTTGTTGGTCGTCGGCACGGAAGATGTGGTCAAGATCCATATTCATACCCGAAATCCCGGACTCATATTGGATTATGCCATCCAATATGGTTCTCTGCATGAAGTTCAGATTCACAATATGCTTGCCCAAAATGAGCTGGCTGCCCATCAAACCAAAAATGCGCCTGAAAGCAGTGAAGCTGCTTATATCGGTGAGCTCGCGGATGCTTCATTAGGGGTTCCTTCAGGCCAGGCGGCTCCGGTCGGGACAACAGGGGTCAGGGAATATGGGATCGTTGCAGTTGCTATGGGAGAAGGCATTGCCCAAATCTTCACCAGTCTGGGTGTCGATGAGGTTGTTTTCGGTGGTCAGACTATGAATCCGAGTACCAGTGATCTTGCTGAAGCGATTAGGAAAGTTCCCGCCCGCCATATTTTCCTTCTGCCGAACAACAGTAACATCATTATGGCGGCCGGTCAGGTCAACGAATTAATTGAAGACAAGGAAATCTATGTTATTCCGACGAAGACGATACCGCAGGCGATTGCTTCTTTGCTTGCGTTTAATTCCGACAGTCTTCCGGAGGAAAACGTCCAAAATATGACAACGGCGTTCAGACAAGTAAGTTCTGGAGAGGTAACTTATGCGGTCAGAAATTCGCAGTATGGCGAGCTGGAGATTGCCGAAGGGGATATTCTCGGCCTGATTGAGGGAACAATAAAGACGACAGGTAGAGATATTTTTGACGTTGCCAAAAATGTTCTGGAGGAAATGAATTGGCGTGAAAAGGATCTGGTCACCATTTTTTACGGCAAAGACATGGCCGAAGAAGATGTAAGCCTGCTTACGGACTGGCTTAGTGAGGAAAAACCGGAGATTGAAGTTGAGGTTTATTCAGGGAAACAGCCATTATATTATTATATTCTCGGGGTTGAATAAACAAAGAACTTCGGCTTCGGCCGAAGTTTTTTTATCCAAGCTGATTTCTTGATGAAGGTCTTCGAAAGCATCTTGTTAGGGCAGATCTCCTGAGCCAATCTGCTTGGGTAAGTCTGCATGCCACAATACCGTTTTCGGCTATTGCGTCTTCCTTGACGCAAAAAGCCGCGCTACGCCATCCAGGCTTCGCTTGTCGCGGAACTGTGGCATGCAGACTGATCATAAGATTGGTTTAAGACGAATAAAACGATCTGAATAGCCGCATGATCTACATTCTGACATGCAGACTGGCTTGAATACCCTTAAGATCAGTCTGGGGACCACAGTTCTGCTGTGAGCGGAGCATGGAGTGCGGAGCGCGGCCTTTTGTGCCACGGAGGGCACAACGGCCGGAAAGCAGTATTGTGGCCCCCAGACTTACCCTAGCATAATGGTCTTGTAAAATTACTAAGCATAAAAAATGTATGAATGTATGAAAACGGATTGACCAAAATGATCCCTGAAGGAAGGTGAACGAGTGAAGGTTGGGAGCGTTTTTGATCTGTTGGGGCCGGTAATGGTCGGGCCATCAAGTTCCCATACGGCGGGGGCGGTCAGGCTCGGTCTGATGGCTGCGAAAATACTTGGTGCCAAAGTGAAGCAGGCCCGTATCCAGCTGCATGGTTCTTTCGCTGAGACGGGGAAGGGACATGGAACTCATCTTGCCTTGACTGCAGGCCTGCTCGGGATGAAGCCGGATGATAGCCGAATCAGGGAGGCTTCGCAGATTGCACTAGAGGCTGGGGTGGAAACGGTATTTGAAAATGTCAATCTGGGTGATGTACACCCGAATTCGGTTCGTTTCCTGCTGATCGGCTGGGGCGGTGAAAAAGCTGAAATCAATGGTTCATCGTTGGGCGGCGGGAAAATACTGATTACCGAGGTAAACGGCTTTGAGGTTGAGTTCACCGGGGAATATCCTGCTTTAATTGCGATCTATATGGACTATCCGGGGATGATAGCTGAAATAACCAGACTGCTAGCAGGTGAAGGGGTTAATATTGCCCAGATGAAAGTCTCTAGAGAAGGCAAAGGGCAAAATGCGCTGGCGGTTATAGAGACGGATGAGCCGATCACGGATGCTCTCAGCAGTGAAATGAAAAAGATGCCGATGATCGAGCAGGTGATGTTTATTGAACCCATCATAGACATTTGACGGCGGGAGGTTGACAGATGCGTTCTTATAGTGAATTAGTGGAAAAAACTGAAAAGTTCAATAAAAAAATCAGTGATATAGTTCTTCAGGAGGAATGTCTGAGGACAGGTATACCGGCTGAACAGCTGTTTAAAAAGATGAAGAATCATTATGCCGTGATGCGAGAATCAGTTGAAAGCGGAATGACTGGTAAGTGGAAATCTTTGTCAGGACTTGTAGGAGGAGAAGCTGCTTTTTTGGAGAAATATAGAGAAAGTGGCAAGTCGATTCTGGGAGATCCGGTAAACAAGGCAGCAGCCAGGGCAATGGCCGTAGCTGAGGTCAATGCCGGCATGGGTAGGATCGTGGCAGCACCGACAGCAGGGTCGTGCGGTGTGTTGCCCGCGGTATTGCTAACAGTTCAAGAAATGTTGGATGTTACGGAAGAAGATTCCGTTCAGACTCTTTTTACATCTGCCGGCCTTGGGATGGTCATTGCGGAAAGAGCCAGTGTTTCAGGTGCAGAAGGCGGGTGTCAGGCAGAGATAGGTTCAGCGGCCGCCATGGCTGCGGCTGCTGCAGTGGAATTGTGTGGCGGATCGCCCGGTCAAACAGCGCAAGCAGCAGCCTTGGCTTTGAAAAGTTTTCTTGGTTTGGCCTGTGACCCTGTAGCCGGGCTGGTTGAGGTGCCCTGTGTAAAAAGGAATGCCATGGCGGCAGTTATCGCATTGACTGCAGCCGAAATGGCTTTGGCTGGAATCAAAAGTGCGATTCCGTTGGATGAGGTCATTGATGCAATGGCTTCAATCGGCAGGGAAATGTCCTGCAGCCTCAAGGAAACGTCCCGGGGGGGACTCGCCGTCACCCCTGCGGCTCAAAAATATAAAGATCATTTGGCAAGGTGAGAATGTGCTGCAATCAGATCATTGGCGAAACAGTGTAAATAGGGCGATGAAAGCCGAGGAAAAACAGGGATTTATTGATACAGGTGCAGTTGGCGGCTTTAGCAGTTTTTTACTGGATTCGCTTGCTGGACTGGGCGGTTTTTTTTCCGCGGAAAGCCTCGCCTCAATGCAGCGAATCGCAGAAGAGTATCATGAAGTTAGCCCGTATAAAAGACGGGCTTTATTGCGTGAACTCCAGGAACTACTGGATAAAACAACATCTTCAAATGCTCCTGGACTAGCTTCTGGAGGAATCTACGGAATAACATCCAAAGAAACATCAGGGTCCTTTCGTACCACAGAGAAGGTCTTATCCAACCTAAAAGTTCAGACAGCGAGCATCAGTCAACCCCAAAATCTGCAGTATATCAAAGGTGTCGGACCGCAAAGAGCCAAACAGTTAGAAAATATGGGGGTTTTCACCCCTGAGGATCTTCTGCGGTATTATCCGCGCAAATATGAAATCCGCTTGAAACGGCAGATTCAGGATATTCAGGATGGCGAGTATGTTACGATTGATGGGATTGTAACTGGAAGCCAGGTTACCAAAGGCAGAGTCAAGGTCGTCAAATTAAATATTGAACAGGACGGCAGAAGCATTCATGCCGTCTGGTTTAATCAAATGCATATACCAAAACAATATCCGGACGGAACAAAGGTCACTGTGACAGGAAAAGCACAATGGCGCACCAGGATCCCAGAATTACTTGTGTCCGAAATCAGGAAAGGACTTTACGAGGGTCCTGATCAAAAAATGGTTCCTGTATATTCAGAAACAGCCCGTCTCAATTCGAAAACTATCCGGGAGATTATCCAGGTTATTTTGCCACAGGCTGACCGAATCTTTGACGAATTCCTTCCGTATGAGGAGAATGATTTGCTGGAACGGCGGCAAGCCATTAAAGAAATCCATTTTCCACGCTCCGCAGAAACACTGAAAAAGGCACGTGAAAGACTGGTCGTTGAGGAAATCCTTCTGCTTCAGCTGGCCCTGTCTAGGCTTCGTTCACCCGGGCCTCAGAAAGAAGGTCTGGTTTTAAACCAGGGCGGAGCTTTGGTCCGAAAATTTGTTTCCGGGCTTCCTTTCCGGCTGACCGGTGCCCAACAAAGAGTCATTCGGGAAATATTCCGGGATATGGGGAGCATAGAAAAGCCGATGACCCGTTTGCTTCAGGGCGATGTTGGATCCGGTAAAACCGTGGTGGCGATGGCTGCCCTGCTGCAGGCTGTGGGCTCGGGTTATCAAGCCGCTATGATGGCGCCAACTGAAGTGCTTGCCCAACAGCACTATGAATCGCTGCAAGTTGCTTTTGAACCTTTAGGAGTAAAAGTGATATTCCTTGTCGGAAACCAAAGTAAGCCTGAAAGGGAACAAATCTTAGGACAGATTTTGAGCGGAAAAGCCCAGGTTGTCGTCGGAACCCAGACCCTCATTCAGGAATCCGTCCGGTTCAACGCCCTCGGTCTTGCCATTACCGATGAACAGCACAGGTTTGGTGTCAGACAGCGGACCCTATTACAGGACAAGGGAGGGAACCCGCATGTTTTGGTTATGACCGCTACCCCGATCCCGAGGACGCTTGCGCTGACTTTATATGGCGATCTTCAGCTTTCGGTGCTGGACGAGCTGCCTATTGGCAGGAAGCCGGTCATCACCAGGAAAATTTCAGACCGCAGCCGCTCCAGCATGGAAAAATTTCTGAAGCAGCATGTCGCTGCGGGTCGACAGATTTATGTGGTTTGTCCACTTGTCGAAGAAACAGAAAAATCGGATTTTGTTTCAGCAACCCAAAAGGCTGATGAATTGAGTCAGACTTTTGAAGGAAGTAACGTTGCGCTTCTGCACGGAAGAATGAAAGGACAGGAAAAAGAGGAGATCATGCAGTGCTTCCGGCGCGGGGAGATTGATATTCTGGTTACGACAACTGTCGTCGAAGTCGGAGTCAATGTACCGAATGCATCTGTGATGGTGGTTGAGGGTGCTGAAAGATTTGGGCTTGCCCAGCTGCACCAGCTCCGCGGAAGAGTCGGACGCGGACAAGAACAGTCGTATTGTCTCCTGATTAGCAATACCCGGGACAGTACCCGGCTGAATATTCTTTGTGAGACAGAGGACGGTTTCCGGATTGCCGAGGAGGATCTGAAGATCCGGGGCCCAGGAGAGCTGCTCGGGCTTCGTCAGCATGGCGTGCCAGAGTTAAAGCTTACAGATCTGGGAACTGACGGAAGACTGGTTGAAAAAGCCTATCAACTGCTTCAGAAGGTTCTGAAAGATCCTCAAAAATACCAAAAAGTCTATCAGGAGGTCAATCGTCTTTATCCCAAAGAAAAAATCGGAGTGAATTAGTGCTGGGAGTAATTTTATACGATGAACAAGTCACAGTATGTATGATTTTTTTTGCACAGGCTCATACTATTCCTTGTCGGCAGCATTCCAGTCACGGATTGATGCAAAACTTTCAAGGGGGCAGAGAATATGACAGATGTAAAAAATGATACGGCAAGTGAACTGGAAAACCTTAAATATGAAATTGCTCAAGAGATGGGTCTTCCTCAAAAAAAACAAAGATCAAAAGTAAAAACAAAGAAGACATAACGAATAAAGAATAAAGAATGACGAATAAAAAATAACGAGATATGGAATAAAAAAACCTTTTGTTGAAGCATTCAGATTGATGATATCAATACTGCAACAAAAGGCTTTTTGTTAACGGTAGAGGAATAATCTTCCTCTTATGATCACTATCGTTATTCGGGTCGATTTAAAAAGTAGATTGTTTAATGGAGGTAGGTCTCAAAATTATGGCTGTCAATTCCGGGATGAATGCTCTGGTTGATCGCTGCAGCAATAATTTTGGCGCTTCTTTCAATTAACTCATCGACCTCCTTGGGTGTCACCATCAGACTGTCCTCGTAAGGTGATAAGGCTTTTTGCATGACATTCATCAAGACCTGTTCATTTTCCTGTTGATAGATTTCGGCTAGGGAAGGTTCAGCTTCCATTTGTTCAAAAAGCTCTTCGATGGTCTTATGCGCGATGATTGCAGCATTGACAACAGTCGGAACGCCGATAGCAATGACTTTGCAGCCAAGGGTTTCTTCATTAAGCCCTTTACGTTGATTACCAATTCCGGAACCAGGATTGATCCCAGTATCCGCTAATTGAATGGTTGTGCCGATTCTATCCAGTGCACCTGCGGCCAGGGCATCGATCGCGATCACGTAATCCGGACGGACGTGTTCAACCAGTCCGCGGATTACCTCCGCCGTTTCAATTCCGGTCAATCCAAGCACACCAGGTGATATCGCTGACACTTGGCGCATTTTCCCCTCCATTTCTTCGGGGGTATAATGAAAAAGGTGACGGGTGACCATGATCTTCTCGACAACTTTGGGCCCAAGTGCGTCTGGAGTCGCCTGCCAGTTGCCAAGACCAACAATCAGAAAACTGGTATCTTCCTTAAAGTTAAACAATCCGGCGAGATGCCTTGCTAATATTGCAACGATTTTATTGTGCTGCTGGTAATTGTTTTCTTTGATATCCGGAGCATCAATTGTAATATAATTTCCTTTAGGCCTGCCCAATTCTTTTTCGCCTTTGGCATTTGTGATTTCGATTGCAGTGACAGTTGCCTCTTGAAATTCCTCTTTCTTCATGATGACGCCTGCTATCTCCTGGCCACTTTCTCCCCGCAGCAAGTCATGGGCTTCCACTGCAAGGTCGAGATAAATATTCATTTTTTTTAGAAAGCTTGATTTGTTCGATAATTTCATTTCGGCAGCAGCTCCTTTTTAAATCTGTTTTAGTATGTTGGATTTTTAACACAGATATTCAAATCATGAAAGATTAATGGTTGAAAGATAAAGTGGAAAATTTAAATTGATTATCAGATAGAATATTGGTTGGAGATTCAAGTTGGAGATTCATTAGGTTCTGGAACGGAATAATATGTTTTTCGTTTGGAATCAGATATGATATACTAAAAAAATGGAAGTATCCTGTAAGAAAATATTTAAATCAGGTTAGATCATTGTATAATAAAAGGATAAAGTAAAGACATCATATCCAGAGGATTAAACATCGTGCGAATTATTTCAGGACAATGGAAAGGACGAAATTTAAAAACTGTAAAAGGCATGGATACCCGTCCCACTTCCGCTAAAGTCAAAGGGGCGATTTTCAATATTCTTGCCGGCAAGGTAATGAGTGCCAGAGTCCTGGATCTTTTTGCGGGAACTGGAAACCTTTCTTTTGAAGCTTTGTCTAGGGGGGCCCGTCATGCTGTTCTGGTTGAGAAAGACACTTCAGCGCTGGAGACAATCAGAAAGAATGCCGAGATTCTCGGAGCGTTTCCAAGGACCAGCATACTACGGATGGATGCAATGAATTTTTTTAAACAGGCAGCTCAGGAAAGCTTTGACTTAATTTTTCTTGATCCGCCTTATCGGCGGGGACTGGCCGACATGGCGCTTGCCTATTTGCAGACGCACCCTATCTTAAATCCCGGTGGGGTTATTATCATTGAAACTTCTACAGAAGAAACCATTGATGATGCAATAGACCCTCTGGAAATAAGGTTAACAAGAGAATATGGAGATACCAGGTTATGGTTTATTCAGAATAAAGAAGAGCATGAGGAGGGATAATTCCTTTGGAAAATCATTTGATTGATCTCATTGAACAGTTGGAAGAAGTACTTGACCATGGAACCAAGGTGCCTTTAACCGGCAAGATTATGGTTGATGAAGAAACAGTATTAGAAATATTGGATGGAATACGTTCCGTTCTGCCTGAGGAAATCAAACAGGCGAATTATGTTTTGGCTGAAAGAGACCGCTATATGGAAGAAGCCCGCAGCGATGGGCAGAGAATCGTAGACCGGGCGCAAAAACAGGCTGACCAGTTGCTTCAGGAAAATGAAATTGTTGCTCAAGCCCGGGCCTATGCCGAGGAAATTGTCTTAAAGGCGCAGCAGTATTCTCGAGAAGTAAAATTAGGCGCTTTGAAATATTCCGATGATCTGCTTCGGGATATTGAATCAAAAATGGGAGAGGCTTTTCAATCTATCAAAGCCAGCCGGGAAGAATTAAATGCCATGGCTCGCTGGGATGAACGGGTCCAGACCATGGAGCAGGAATAAACAAGTTATCTTTAATGATGGTGCACTTTTTCCCATATTCTAATGATGAAGACAATGGAAAGCAGAGTCAAAATACATAGGCCAAAATACAAGCTGCTCCATCTTAAGGACAACAGCCAGGAAGCATCCCCTCCAGTTAGCTGTGCAGGGAGGCTGGAGGTTGGAATATCGCTGAGTTTTAGCAGCAGCTGACTGATCAAAAGCGCCAAAAAGGAATGGATGGTTCTACCGGCTACAAATGGAAGAAGCCGAAGATCTGTTGACACTGTAAAGCTGGATACTTGTGCAAAAACAGAAATCCCCCCCCATCCAAGCAGCAAGGCCAGGACCCCAATCTTGCTGTTCAGGGATGAAAAGGCCTGGACGGCTGCATTACATCCCAAGGTGGTTTCCAGGAATCCCTGGATGATGGCATTGGCTTCCATAACAGAAATGGATCCGGCCGAGAGGAAATGGAATGTGTCGGCTAGAACGGAGCTTAGATGCGTTACTGTTAGAAGATGGGTTATTACAGAGAAAAAAATGATATATCCTCCAACCAGGATAATCGTTGACGTACTTTCCCTGACTGCATCAGCCAATAATGCGCCAATGGTTTTGTTGTTTTGTTGGAGGTTTTTTAATTCACGCAAAGCCTTTCTCCAGGAAAAATACGTTCTTGGAATAGCCTTTTCGGATGAAACACCATAATTACGAAAAATTAAACCGACCAGCAGGTTGGCGAGATATACAGATCCTGCAATAATAATACCCAGGGCAGGGTTTCCAAGCATCCCCGACGCCACTGCCCCGAACATAAAGCCTGGACTGGGATTGCTGGTAAAGGCAAGAAGTCTTTCTCCTTCGATCCGTGTAATCTCTCCGTTTTTCCTGAGTTTGCATGTCAATATCGCTCCGATCGGAATCCCCGAAGTGTGTGTCATGGCCAAAACAAAAGAGGCTTTGCCCGGCAGACGGAAAACAGGACGCATTAGTGGTTCGAGCAAAACTCCTAAAAAGTTGACCAGGCCAAGTTGCAGAAGAAGTTCAGAGACAATAAAGAATGGGAATAAGGCCGGCAAGATATAATTTGCCCAAAGCATTAAGCCTTTGGAGGCAGAACTCAATACTTCCTGAGGATAAATGAACATACAGACGGCAAGGATTAAAAAGACCAGGATTCTCAGGAATGGCAAGGTAGCCGTCACCATCCTTTAGCGTATTTAGGAACGGAACACCAAAATGGGGTTGACAGGGCACAAAGATATGATAGACTCTTTATAATCAGTTCATATACTGTTTACTTTATTTCACTCATATTTAGGGTATTCCTATATGTGATTTATATAACCGGAGTATACAAAGATAAGAAAGAGAAAAAAATACAATATTATATAGGCAATGTATCTTGATTGGTGGAAGAGAGTAAAGGAGTGTAATTTGTGAAGATTCTCGTGCTAAATTGCGGCAGCTCATCGCTCAAATATCAGATGATGGATATGGAAACGAAGAGTGCGATGGCAAAAGGCCTGGTGGAAAGAATCGGGCTTCCCGGAGCGATGCTTACGCATCGTCCGAAAGGTGGAGAAAAAGAGGTCATTGTTGCTGATTTGCCGGATCATACAGCTGCGATCAAACTGGTTTTACAGGCTGTGATCGATCCGAATTTTGGTGTTTTAGCGTCATTGGAAGAAATTGATGCTATAGGGCACAGAGTACTCCATGGCGGAGAAAAAGTGTCCGGCTCCGTGCTTGTGAATGAAGAGGTCAAACAGGCGATTGAAGAGTGTTTTGAACTTGGACCGCTTCATAATCCGGCCAACCTGGCAGGAATTATCGCTTGCGAACAGATGATGTCCGAGACACCACAAGTTGCCGTGTTTGATACGGCTTTCCATCAAACGATGCCTCCGGAAGCTTATATCTACGGGATACCTTACGAACTGTATGAAAAGTACAAGATCCGCAGATATGGTTTCCATGGAACCTCCCATAAGTATGTCAGCCAGCGGGCTGCGGTGGTCATGGATAAACCGCTGGAAAAGTTAAAGCTGATCAGCTGCCATCTAGGTAACGGATCTTCGCTTACGGCTATAAAAAACGGAAAATCAGTTGAAAATTCCATGGGGTTTACACCGTTGGAGGGGCTGATGATGGGCACCCGGTCGGGCGATCTTGATCCGGCTATTGTTCCGTTTATCATGAAAAAAGAAAGGATCTCCGGGGACGCAGTCAATGCGCTGTTAAACAAAAAAAGCGGCGTACTTGGCCTTTCGGGAGTCAGCAGTGATTTCCGTGATTTGCAGAAAGCTGCTGACGAAGGCAATTACCGTGCCCAACTTGCCCTGGATGTTTTTGTTCATGACGTTAAGAAATACATTGGAGCCTATGCTGCAATTCTTGACGGTGTCGACGGGATCATATTTACAGCAGGACTGGGAGAAAACTCTCCTTTAATTCGCCGGTCAATCTGTGATACGCTGGGCTGCATCGGCGTCAGTATTGACGATGAGAAAAATGAAGCGGCCAGCGGACAGGAAGTGGACATTTCCAAGTCGGGAGCCAAATGCAAGGTCATGGTCATCCCGACAAATGAAGAACTCATGATTGCCTTGGATACGGAGGAAATCATCCGGAAGATGTAATCCTTTCTTGACAAAGAAAAAAGTGATAACTATAATTACAGTTGTTGCATATCGAGGTGATTGCTGGTGATCGTCAATGTATTTCAAGTAAGGCGGGCCGAGGGTGGGTCAAAGACTTTTAAGTTCCATGAAGAAAGTTTTCCACCTCTACAGCTCGGAAATGAGTCTTATCGTTTCTTAGCCCCGCTTGAAGTGGAACTAAAAACTGAAAATGTCGGCAAATCGCTCTTGGTGAATGGGAAAATATCGTCTGTGATTGCTGTCATCTGTTCCAGGTGTCTGAAAGAATTTTCGTATAATCTGGAGATTGCTTTCGAAGATGAATGGGTTCCGGCGGAGTTTGCTTCTGAAGCTGAAGACGACAGCATTCTGGTTTTCGAAAAGGACGAGTTTCCGATTGACGACAGGATTGTAGAACATATGCTGCTGCAGCTGCCTTTTAAGTTTTTATGTTCTGAAGATTGCAGAGGTCTCTGTCTGAAATGCGGCGCTGACCGCAATGTGAATCCGTGTGCGTGCTCTACTGAGGATATCGATCCTCGCTTAGAAATATTATCCAAATGGAATAAGGGGGTGTAATATCAGTGGGTGTTCATCAAAATAAACAATCCAAATCTAGAGTCCGCAGGCGCAGAGCAATGGATAAGCTATCCGTTCCTAACCTTGTGGAATGCCCCCAGTGCCATCAACAGAAGCTTCAGCATCATATTTGTGCAAATTGCGGCTATTACAATGGCAAAGAAGTCATCTCCATGGGTGAATAATAAGTTAGAAATTCTCGAAAAAACAGATCAAAGCTTGGCGTCAGCCAAGTTTTCTGTATATAATGAGAGAAGGGGGGATGTCATGAATGAAAATTGCCATTGATGCTATGGGCGGAGATCATGCGCCCGGAGAGATTGTCAAAGGCGCCTTAAAGGCGGCTAAGGTTCTTCCGGATATCCAGATTATCCTTGTCGGACAGAAAGACAAGATAGACTTACATATACCTGAAGACTTAAAAGGCACTATTGAGATTTATGAATGTTTCGAAGTCATTGAAATGGATGAACATCCGGCTGCCGCGATTAAGAAAAAGAAAGATGCCTCTATTGTCGTAGCCACGAGACTCGTGAAAGAAGGATATGCGGATGCCTTGGTGTCAGCAGGCAGCACCGGAGCGCAGATGGCTTCAGCTTTGTTGGGCTTAGGCAGAATTAAAGGAATCAACCGGCCTGCGATCTGCACGGTTCTGCCGACGCTCCAAGGCGGAAAACTGCTTCTTGATGTCGGTGCCAATCCGGATGCAAAACCGGAAAACCTTCTGCAGTATGCGATGATGGGAAGCATCTATGCTGAAAAGATTCTGGGACTTAAAAGTCCTAAGGTCGCTCTTCTGAATATCGGCAGTGAAGAGGGCAAAGGGAACGAACTTGTTCAGTCTGCTTATGACTTGTTAAAACAATCTTCCCTGAATTTTGTCGGAAATATTGAAGGCAGGGACATTCCCTATGGGACTGCAGACGTGATTGTCTGTGATGCTTTTGTCGGTAATATCGTACTAAAAACCATTGAAGGAATGTCGTCATCGCTTTTCCAGCTGATTAAGCAGAAAATTACAACGAGTACTACCAGGAAAATAGGAGCAATGCTGGTTAAACCAGGATTAAAAGAAATTGCACACATGCTGGATTATTCTGAGTACGGTGGAGCCCCGCTTCTCGGCGTGAACGGTACAAGCATTATCTGTCACGGAAGTTCTAAAGAGAATGCTATTTTCAATGCTGTCCGTGTAGCTAAAGAATGTATCCAAGGACAAATTATCGAAAAAATTGCCGATGGTTTAGAAAAAAGTATGCAAAAATAGATTGCTGTCATGAAAAAGTTGCTTGCATTATTGATAAATACTGGTACAATTCTGAATAAAAGGCTTTACTGCTCAGAATAATAGGGTAAGAAATAAAACTACCTGAGAGGGGGTGGCATAAATGGATGTATACGAAAAGGTAAAAGCAATTGTTATTGATCAACTGGGAGTAGGCGAAGATGAAATCACTCCTACCACAACATTCCAAGCTTTAAACGCAGATTCACTGGATATTGTTGAGCTTGTCATGGCACTTGAAGAGGAATTTAACCTTGATATTGCCGATGAAGAGGTGGAAAATATTCAGTCCATTGCTGATGTTGTGAAGTATGTACAAGAGAACCAATAAGCCTAGTTTCGAGGCCCCGTAGTTAGACTACTACGGGGCTTTTAACTCATTTAGGATGAAAGGAGTAATACATGGTCAAAAGAAACCGCCGCGCTTATTTTCACAAGAGCTCCCGGAATAAATACCTTGAACAAACGGGAGAAGTTGAATCCTTTATTAGCCAGTTAGGGTTGGAAAACCTGCAAAGCGAACTGATTTTTACAGCGATGACGCATCCTTCTTTCACCTTTGAAAATCCCAACAGCGGGTTGGAAAATAATCAGCGGCTGGAGTTTTTAGGCGATGCAGTTTTGGATTTCATCATTGGCGAGTATCTCTATCAGAACTATCCGGATAAGCCTGAAGGCGAGCTTACCAAAATGAGAGCTGCAGTCGTTAATGAAACGACGCTGGCCAGAAAAGCCCGCAGTATTAACTTGGGTCAGGCACTGTTTCTGGGTAAAGGGGAACAGTCCTCCGGCGGCAGGGACAGGCCATCCATCATTGCCGATGCGCTGGAGGCAGTCATCGGAGCGATTTATTTGCAGTATGGCTTTGAAAAAGTTCGTAAATTCATACTTGACATGCTTGTTCCAGAGATTCTGGAACTTAACGAAGGAAATTATGGAGATTTCAAAACCATGCTTCAGGAAAAAGCGCAAAAGAAGGAATATGAGGTTTACTACAGGATTATCGAAGAGACAGGACCTGATCACGATAAACGATTTACCGCAGGTGTCTATCTTCATGGTGAACTGCAGGGAACAGGAATCGGTAAGACCAAAAAAGAAGCAGAGCAGCAGGCAGCCCGTTTTGCGCTGAAAGCATGGGAGGTATAAATTAGTGATACCCGGAATGGACGCGGAATTATTTCTCAAATCGATTCATATTCAGGGATTTAAGTCTTTTGCAGATAAAATAAAAATTGACCTGCAGCCGGGCATGAGCGTCATTATCGGACCAAACGGCAGCGGCAAGAGCAACGTCGCTGATGCTGTACGCTGGGTGCTTGGCGAACAAAGTGCCAAGAGTCTCCGCGGAAGCAAAATGGAAGATGTCATCTTTTCCGGAAGCTCGTCCCGTAGGCCTGTAGGGATGGCGGAAGTATCTCTGCTCTTTGATAATTCTTCAGGTCTCTTTCCGCTGGATTATGAGGAAGTTGTCATCACCCGCCGGGTTTACCGGGATGGAGAAGGGCAGTATTTTATTAACCGGACGCCTTGCAGGTTAAAAGATATCCAGGAACTTTTTCTTGATACCGGCTCAGGAAAAGAAGGATTTTCAATTATCGGACAGGGCAGGATTGAAGAGATCCTGAATCTGAAATCTGATGAAAGGCGTCTCCTGATTGAAGAAGTCGCCGGCATTAGTAAGTTCCGCCTGCGCAAGAGAGAAGCTCTGAGAAAGCTTGAAGATACCCGGCAAAATGTCGATCGGCTGAGAGATATTATTGCCGAAGTTGAAGCTAGAATCGAGCCGTTAGCCGAACAAGCCGAAACAGCCAAGACAAGCAAGGAATTAACTTCAGGATTGGAAAAGCTCGAGATTAATTTAATTGTTAATGAACTTTCTGATATACACAGTAAGCTGACCAATGCCCAGACCTCCGAAGAAACGCTACGTCAGGAATTTACGGCGCTGACAACGAGGGTCAATGAAGAAGAAAACCTAAGCGTACGCGGCAGGTATGAACTA
The DNA here is from genome assembly GCF_004343605.1 of Dehalobacter sp. 12DCB1. Taxonomy (GTDB): domain Bacteria; phylum Bacillota; class Desulfitobacteriia; order Desulfitobacteriales; family Syntrophobotulaceae; genus Dehalobacter. Next base: position 75,943 of record NZ_POSF01000013.1, on the reverse strand, counting down.
AATCAATTGGAACAACACGTTCAGGACCTCCAGGGGGAAATATACGCCCTCGAAAATAAAATGAACGAAGCAGAGCACGAATTATCTTTGCTTTCCGAGAGAAGCGGCTATATTCAGGAACAATTTGGGCGCCTGCAAAAAGAACTGGCGTCCGCACAGGAAACGCTGGCCGCATCCGTTGAAAAAAAAGAAAACTTTACTGCGAAGCAAACACTTCTGCAGGAAATCCTCCAAAATGCTGCGAGGGATTTAAGAGAAAAAGAAAAACAGCTGGAAGAGCTTCGGAAGTTAAGCGGGGAAGCACGTCTGGAAGAGTTGAAAACGGAAATCTTTGAAGAACTTTCTAACAAAAGTAAACTGGCTAGTGAAATTGCTGAAATCAATCAAAAGAAAGAAGCTTTTCTTCAACAAGAAAAACAATATACGCGAAATATTAAAGCCAAAGAAGCTGAGAAGGAATCTGTTCTTCAGGAAATTACTGCCCAAATCGAGGAAAAACAAAAACTGGAAGCCAGAGAGATCGAACTTCTAGGAAAAATAGAAAATATAAGGAAGACGATCCAAAATATCAGGTTGGAACAGCAAAATGCGGAGGCGATGTGCTCGGAGCTTCAACGTAAAATTGACCAGACCGGGGCGAGACTTCATGCCCTCCATACACTTCAGGACAGTCTAGAGGGCTATAACAGAGGCGTCAAGGAGACGGTTCTGGCTTACCGGAAGGGTCAAATACCCTGTGAGACTATATTTGGTACAGTTGCCGACAATATCGAAGTAGAGGCCAAATATGAGCTTGCAGTGGAAACTGCTTTAGGGAGTTCTCTGCAGAACATTATTGTGGAAAAAACCGAGGACGGGAAAAAGTGTATTGAGTACTTGAAAAGGACGAACAGCGGCCGAGCCACTTTCCTGCCTTTGGATGCAATCCGCGGAACGAGGCAATCCCTTGATGACAAAACGCGGCATCACGGCTTCCAGGGGTTGGCGGTTGATCTGGTTAAGTTTGATCCGCGTTTTAAAGATATTATGGAGTCGCTGCTTGGTAGAATTCTAGTTGCAGACAATCTGGATTGTGCGATTGAGCTGGCCAAAGCTAACCAATACCGAGTTAGGGTAGTGACACTCTTGGGTGACCAGGTCAACATCGGCGGATCGCTTACCGGCGGAAGCACAAGATCTCAAAGCAGCGGTCTCTTAAGCAGAGCAAGAGAAATTGAGGAACTGTCTGTAAAGACTAAGAATATGCAGGTCGAACTGGAAGAAAAGAGGCAGCGATATGCTGCCATAAAGAAAGAAATAGAGGGCCTCGGGGAAACAAAAGAAACCATTGATATGGAATTGCTGAAAATTAATGGGGCCAAAGATATCATTGATGTGGATAGCAAACACCACGAGGAAAGAATGAACCGGCTGGAACAGGATTTCCGGGTCATCCGGTATGAGCTGGATGAAGTCCGCAGTGAACTGACAGGATTGGCTGCCAAATATGAAGGAACCGGACAATTGCTGAACGAAACAGAACAGAAGATTCTGGCTCTGCAGTCAGAGCAGACCGAGCAGGAACAACTGCTGAAAGAAAAAACTTCAGAGGCTCAGGAGATCTCGGAAAAAATGACTGCGGCCAAAGTTGAGGCTGCTAGATCGGAGCAGGAGTTTAACCAGATCATTCAGCAGATCACTGAGGAAAATGAGCGGATTCTGGTTAATAAGGACCTGATCGCAGAAAAGAATAAGGAGATTGTGGGGCTTCAACAGGCTGAGCAGGAACTGTATTCAGGCAAGGAACAACAGGAAGATAGTGTTAAGGAATACACGGTTCAAATCAATGCCCAGAAGTTCAAGCTTATCGAACTGCGCAGGGAAAAAGAATCTTTCTCAGCGAATAATCTCAAGCAGGAACAGGATATTCAGATGCTGCGGAGTCAGGCCAGGGACATGGAACAGCAGATTCACCAGAATGAGCTCAGGATTGCCCGCTGGCAAGGTGAATGGGAGTCCGGAAATGACCGCCTTCAGGAAGAATACCACTTGGCCTGGAAAGATGCGTTAAGCTATCTTTCGCCTGAAAAGAAAGACGTTCTACAGGAGAAGATTGCTTTTTATAAACAAAAAATTGAAGAACTCGGACCCGTAAATTATACAGCCCTTGAGGAATACCCGGAAACGTTAAAACGATTTAAATTCCTGTCCGCCCAGAAAAATGATCTGGATGAGGCCGGAAGGACACTTCAAGAGCTGATTGGGGAACTAGATAAGCGTATGATCGAACGTTTTCAGGAAGGCTTCACGGCCGTCAATGAAGCGTTCAAAGAAGTATTCAAACAGCTTTTCAACGGCGGACAAGCTGAACTGTTGCTCGATGAACCGGACAATCTTCTGGAGACGGGAGTTAGGATTATGGCCCAGCCCCCGGGTAAAAGGCCACAGCTCCTGTCGCTTCTGTCAGGTGGGGAGAGGTCCTTTACAGCGATTGCTTTGCTGTTTGCGTTCTTGAAAGTCAAACCAAGTCCGTTCTGCCTCCTGGATGAGATCGAGGCGGCACTGGATGAAGTCAATGTCAAAAGATTTGTGCAGTATCTGCGTAAACTATCCAAACATACGCAGTTTATCATTATTTCGCACCGCAGGGGAACCATGGAATCCGCGGACAGGCTGTATGGAATCACTATGGAAGAATCAGGCGTATCGAAGCTTTTGACTGTTGAGCTCGAAGACAGAATAGAGGCCCCGGCAATTTAAAAGTATTTTGCTTGGGTTAGTCTCCATGATGGATAGCCGCTTTCGGCTGTTGTGCCATCCATGGCACAAAAAGCCGCGCTCCGCACTCCATGCTCCGCTTGACGCTGGCTATCCATCACGGAGACTTAATTTGGAGTAAGTCAAAGTTTTTTTAAGCTAGTGTTATTCGGAGTCGTGGGACTAGTAAAACATAGGGAAATACCATACAAAACATGAGCTGCATTCTGGCATGCAGACATGCTTAAATGACCCTATGATCAGTCTGGCGGCCACAGTTCCGCTGTGAGCGGAGCAGGATAGCGCACCGCGGCCTTTTGACGGCCATGGATGGACTAATGTCGTGATGCCATGGATGGCAAGGAGCGACGGGCCATGGAGGACGCAACGGCCGGAAAGCGGTATTGTGGCCACCAGACTTACCCAAGATTAATTTAATAGCTTGTAAATAAATTTCAGAATGTATGTTCCAGCCTCGGGGTTGGCCGAATGGGCTGAGTTGTTAGAATTAACCGAGTGTGCTAAAATTTCAGTTGTGCAAATATTGCTTTGATAGGAGAAGATGAAGTGGCGGGGATATTTTCCAGACTTAAAGAGCGCTTGACCAAAACCAGAGAAGGTTTTGTCGGCAAAGTTGAACAGCTCTTTACCGGCTCAGGCAAAATAGATGAAGATCTTTATGAAGAATTGGAAGAGATTCTACTTCAATCAGATGTAGGTGTCAATACTACACTGAAGTTGGTTGAAATGCTGCGTGCATCCGTCAAAGAACAAAAAATTAACGACCGCTCCGTGTTGAAGGATGTACTGCAGGAACATATTACTGCGCTATTGGGCGAAGAGAGCTCCTTGTCTTTTTCATTTTCCAAGCCCACTGTCTATCTGATTGTTGGCGTCAACGGTGTAGGAAAAACGACGACAATCGGCAAGCTGGCTAAAAATCTGCAGGGCCAAGGCAAAAAAGTTTTACTGGCGGCAGGGGATACCTTCAGGGCAGCAGCGATCGAGCAGTTGGAAGTATGGGGCGAACGATCCGGAGCAGAGGTCATTAAACAATCGGAGGGGGCTGATCCCGCTGCGGTGGCTTTTGATGCGCTTCATGCTGCAAAATCCCGGAATGCAGATGTCCTCTTAATCGATACCGCCGGGAGACTTCATAATAAAGTGAATCTAATGAAAGAATTAACCAAGATCAAAAAGGTGGTCGAACGCGAAGTCCCTGATGCCCCGCATGAGGTGTTGCTAGTACTTGATGCGACGACCGGACAAAATGCCATCCAGCAGGCGAAGCTGTTTAAAGAAGCAGTGAATGTTACTGGAATCATACTTACCAAGCTGGACGGGACGGCCAAAGGCGGCGTAATCCTGGGGATCCGCAATGAAGCGGATATACCGGTTAAATTGATTGGAATCGGCGAAGGTGCAGAAGATTTACGACCTTTCGAACCGAGGGAATTTGCTCGGGCGTTATTTGACCGTTCTAAGGAGGAATAACGCTTGGATTTTGCACTGATTGGTGGTACCGGCATCGAGGATCTGATGCTTGACGATATGAACGAGAAGGTAGTTGAAACGCCGTTTGGTTTTGCTCAACTGACTGAAGGGTTCATCGGCGGTACGGGAATAATTTTTCTGAAACGACATGGGGTAAAGCATTCCTGCCCGCCTCACCTGATTAACTATCGGGCTAATATCTGGGCCCTCAAGAAAATGGGTGTGAAAAAAATTCTGGCAACAGGCGCAGTAGGTTCAATATCTGAAAATTATCAGATTGGTGATATTGTCTTGCCAGATCAGTTTCTCGATTTTACAAAAAGCTGCCCTGCCACTTTTTTTGAGGGCGGAGAACAGGGTGTCCTGCATGTTGATGTATCGGAACCTTACTGTTCCGATGTGCGTAATCATATTATAGAAGGTGCTGCAGGATTTGGTTTACACGTCAAAAACGGCGGGGTCTATGTCTGTACCGAAGGCCCTCGCTTTGAAACTCCAGCGGAAATAAGCATGTTCCGGATGCTCGGCGGGCATCTGGTAGGAATGACAGGCGTTCCAGAAGTGGTTTTGGCCAGGGAACTTGGAATGTGCTATGCGACCATGGCCCTCGTAACCAATCAGGCTGCGGGTATTAAAAAAGACCCATTGACACATGCCGAAGTAATCGCTACTATGGACTTGTTGAGCAAAACTGTGGCAGCATTGGTGGAAAGCACCTGTAAGATCATGGATCATGACCAGCGGTGTTACTGTGCTACCGGAAACAGAGAAGCAGGCTTGTTTTAAAGGTTAGACACCAGCCAAGTTTTCTTAAGAAAGGCGGAAATCGTGTGAAAGCGCTTCAATGGCAGGGAGATCATTTGTTGATACTCGATCAGACGAAATTGCCGTTTGTCGAACAATACCGCGAAGTACATTCTTACAAAGAAGTAGCAGAAGCAATAAAGCATATGGAAGTTCGCGGGGCTCCGGCAATCGGGGCGGCTGCAGCGTACGGCTTTGCGCTGGGGGCTGTCGAATACCGCGGAAGCGGTCAAGACTTTAAAGATTATATGGATGAGGTTCGGGTCGTTTTGGAAGGAACACGTCCAACTGCTGTAAACCTTTTTTGGGCACTTAGAAAAATGGAAGATAAATTTAGAGAATTTCTGAATATGACTGATATCGGAAATATTCGGGCAGCTTTAATCAATGAAGCAAATGAAATTGCTGAAGATGACCGTAGAATGAATAAACGTATTGGGGAATATGGTAACACGCTGATTCCGGAAAAAGCAAATATCCTGACGCACTGTAATACGGGCAGTCTTGCCACGGTTGAATTTGGAACAGCACTGGGAATTATTAGGACTGCACATGAATCCGGGAAAAAGATTCATGTCTTTGCAGGCGAAACGAGACCTCTTTTACAGGGGGCCAGATTAACGGCCTGGGAGCTTCTTCAGGATCAGATCCCGCTGACATTGATTACGGATAATATGGCCGGCTATTTGATGCAGCAGGGGAAAGTTGATATGGTTATCGTAGGGGCGGACCGCATCGCCGCTAACGGTGATACCGCTAACAAGATCGGAACTTATTCGCTGGCCGTGTTGGCTGCTGCTCATCAAATTCCATTTTATGTAGCGGCACCGACAACGACCATCGATTTGAAAATATCCGGCGGGGATGGGATCCCTGTGGAAGAGCGGGACGATCAGGAAATTCGGAAAATCATGGGCGTACGGATTGTTCCCGATGAAGTCAGTGTGTACAATCCTGCTTTTGATATCACGTCGGCAAAATATATTACCGGGATTATTACGGAAAAAGGGATCATATCCCCGCCCTACTCTGTGAATATGGTGAAGATGCTGGTAAGATAACACGAAACAGAAAAAACATTCGGCTGAAATGGATTTTTGTACAGGTTCATTTAAGCCGTTTTTTTCTGCAAACAGGAGCAAAATGATCTAAGAAGAGAAAGAAGGTAACCCAATGTCCAGGTATCTAATCAGAGCGATGATTTTGCCCATGACCGGCGTGCAGGATTTTTATCCGCAGGGAGAAATTGCGATAGACGGGGACCGTATTGTTTCTGTTGGGGAGAGAGGAACAGCCCCGGCCGGTTTTAATCCGGATAGGGTTCTGGATTTAACGAACCATGTTGTGATGCCCGGACTTATTAACACGCACACGCATGCTGCAATGACGCTGCTGCGCGGCTATGCCGATGATATGCCGCTCATGCCCTGGCTGCAGGAAAAGGTCTGGCCTTTTGAAGATAAAATGACACCGGAAGATATCTACTGGGGGAGTTCGCTTGCTCTTTGTGAGATGCTCCGTTCCGGCACGACGACCATGGCGGATATGTATATCAGTGAAGAAGAAACGGCCAGAGCAGTTTTGGAATCAGGAACCAGAGCATTGCTGTCCCGCGGTATGATTGAGCACAACAAAGAAGCCGGCAACAAATCGCTGCAGGAAAATATTGAATTATTCCGGAAATATCATAACGCTGGGGACGGACGGATCAAGATCATGTTTGGCCCGCATGCCCCATATACCTGTTCAGGAGAATTTCTGTTAACTGTAAAACAGGAGGCCGATAGGTTAGGGACCGGCATCCACATCCATCTCGCGGAGACAGAATCCGAACTCGCTACGATCAGGGAGAGATATGGAACAACGCCGCTCTTCTGGCTGGAAGAGCAGGGTATATTGGGAGGGCAGATTATTGCTGCCCACTGTGTTTACCTGAATGATGCCGAACTGGATATTCTTAAAAAGTACAACATAGGGGTTGCCCACAACCCGGAAAGCAATATGAAGCTGAGCAGCGGAACAGCACGGATTCCAGAAATGCTTAAGCGGGGAATTGCTGTCGGACTTGGAACAGACGGTACTTCCAGCAATAATGACCTCGATATGTTCGGGGAAATGCGTTCGGCTTCCTTCCAGCAAAAACTGGTTGGCTCCCCTGAAGACCTCAAAGCCTATGAAGTCCTGAAAATGGCAACGGCCGGAGGAGCAGCCGTGGCAGGATTGGAGAATCTAGGAAAACTTCAGCCCGGCTATAAAGCAGATATGGTTTCGATTGACTTTGATCAGCCGCATTTCTATCCAAGGTTCTCAATACCTTCGCACTTGGTTTACTGTGCCAGGGGTGGGGATGTCAGAACGGTAATTGTCGGTGGAAAGATTCTGATGGAAGACAGGATACTACTGACACTTGATGAACAGAAAATTTGCCGCGAAGCAGAAAAAAGAGCCAGGAGAATAGCGTCTGAAGTCTGAGTTTCTGCTATCCTACCGACTCAGTTAACACAGGAAAAATTGTGTAAAATTTTACAAAGGAATTAAGGAATTATTGAAGAATTTTCTAAAATAGGCTGCTGGGGCAGGCTGAAAAATGCTTTTTCGAACTCATTTGCCGGCATAGGCTTACCCAAATAGTAGCCTTGGATCTGATCACAGCCCAATTTTTTGAGCACTTCATATTGGGCTGCAGTTTCAACGCCTTCGGCGATGGTTTTAATCTTCATAAAATTCGCCAGCACAATAATCGAACGTATAATTTCTTTGTCAAACTCATCATTGACAATATGATCAATCGAGGGCTTGGCAAATTTTATGCGGTCAAATGGGAAAATCTTTAAATTATTTAAAGAGGAATAGCCGGTTCCAAAATCATCAATCGAGATAGAAATTCCGGTATCCCTGATCGCCTTCGTAATCTCGTGAATATCGTATGTTTCTTCAATTGCTATGCTTTCAGTGATCTCCATATCAATCCATTCCGGAGGAATGGCATAGAATCTAATCGCAGATTTGACCATTTCATCAAACCCATTATGATTCAGTTGTTTAATAGAAACATTGATGCCCATTCTCAGAGTGGTCTGATAACGGTTATTCCATTCGGCAATTTGACGGATCGCTCTGTTCATCACCCATTTTCCAAGTGGAATAATCAGGTCTGTCTCCTCCGCAATCGGAATGAATTCGCCCGGAGGGATTGGACCTTCAGCCGGACAATTCCAGCGAAGCAGTGCTTCAATCCCAATAAGTCTGTTGTCCGGTATACTGAACTGGGGCTGGTAATGAAGGGAAAATTCTTTATCATAGACCGCTTTTCTAAGTAAAATCTCAAGCTTTAGATTCCTTTGGAGGATCGCATTGATTTGCTCATTGAAAAAGACGTATTTATTAAACCCTATTTTCTTGGCCTCATACATTGCTATATCGGAATTCTGAATCAGGGCGTCAAGATTTGAAGCATCATACGGGTAGATGGAAATGCCGACACTGATTGTGATGTGGAATGTATATTGCTTGAGATGGATCGGTTCTGTGCAGAGGGTGATGATACTTTGGGCAAGGTTTTCGATATCTCCGTTATGATACTTTCCGTGGAATGCCAGCACGAATTCATCACCGCCGAAGCGGGCCAGCAGGTCATGCTCAGGATCAGTAAATTTCTGAAGACGCTTGGAAAGTGCAATGATCAGCTTATCTCCGATCATATGGCCATAAGCATCATTGATCGTCTTAAACCTGTCAATATCGAGGAATAACAGGACGAGAATATGATCGTCCTGGCAGTTTTTGATTTTTTCCTGCACAGCTTCCAGAAAGAAGCGGCGGTTGTAAAGCTTAGTTACGAGATCTTGACTGGAGAGATAATGCAGCTGGCGGTTTTTCTTCTCGAGTTCTCTGGCTTTTTCCGAAAGCTCCCGGGTACGTTCATCAATACGTTTTTCAAGCTCAGCATTCAGCTCTTTTTCTCTTGTTAAGAGACGCTGGTCTTTGATGGAATTCTGAATATGATTGCTCAATATTCCATGAAGAAAGATAATGATGAAATAAATTAATAAGCTCTGAATATCGAATCCAATGAAAAACAGAATGATAATTGGACCTACCAATAAGAGCAGCCCTTGATTCCGGTAACCTTCGTTGGAATAATCCCCATAAAGCTCAGTATCATCAGCTCCGGCAATATTTTCAGGCGTCATAATGGCACTCAACGCAAGGCCAAGCAGTGTTGCCATATAGATCGAATCAATCAATGAATTCGAGATATAAAGATCATGAAGATAGAGATAATAATAAGCCAGGTCGACCAAAGCAAAGGCCAAAACACAACTTGTTACAAGTCTTACGGAGCTCGCGATTTTACCGGCACGAATTGAAAAGAACCAGATGGCTACTCCGGTCATCATGATAATATCAAGAAAAATGGTCACAGCTGAAATCCAGCCGACTTTGGAAACAAGATAAAGATTCTCATATTGAGAGTCGAAGTAGATGATCCAAATCAACAGTAAGATGGAAACGGACATCGCCAGACTGTCGATCAGCAGCTGTAGGGCATTCCATTTTCTAAAGCGGTTCAAGGCAAAGATGAAAGCTCCGATTAAAAGAAAAAGGTTGGTTCCAAAATACAGGATTGTAACAAATAAATCGTCTAAAGGATCAATTCCGAGTATCAAAACCGAATAAGCCCACATGATGTCGCCGACTGCCCAAGAAAGGGAAGCAAAAGAAAAAAACAGCCAAATGGCACGGACATACTTCGGCTGGCTTGGTTTATAGTAGGCCTGCAAAAGCAGAAAAAATGAAATCAGTGCACCAATCGGCGAGAGAATATTTCCCCAAAAATCGGATTGTTTAATGATCGCAGTAAGGTAAAGAAGATAGTAGACAGCAATGAAAATAAAAATCAGTGTCTTATTCTTTGTTACGCTCATATTTATTTCTCCGTACAGTATTTATCATAATATATATCGTAAATTCTTCTCTTTTTGTGAATAGTATTAATAGGACATGTACCTAATAAAAATGTAATAATAAAAAAGAATTATGAATATTTTTGAAAATACATGTAATATATTACCACAGAAAAATAGTGATTTATACATTAAAATGTAAACACATTTATCATAAATAACTTGTTAATCCAAATTGGACGCTAAGTAATAACTTGACAACGTAGGTATTTTTGGATAAAATACAAAATGTGTAAAGCAAAAATACTTTACAGTGAGGCCGGAATATCGAAATGAAAGAAATCGCTGGAAAAGCCTTGTTATTTGATTTTTATGGCCCCTTACTGACAGAAAAGCAGGGAAAAATATGGGACTTGTATTATCAGCAGGATTACTCACTGTCTGAGATTGCTGGCGAAGAAGGCATCAGCCGCCAGGCAGTTTATGATTTACTCAAAAGAACTGAAAAGATCCTGGAGGGATATGAGCACAAGCTTGGACTCATTTTCCGATTTATCCAGGAAAGAGATAAATTCCGCCGCATAGAGTCCTTGCTGGAAGAAGCAAAACAAGAAGATTTTTCTAGCGAGTCTGCCTGGAAACGTCAATTGAACATAAATAAGCAGATCAAAGAGATTATTGCAGATACACTCGAATAGTGAAAAAAATACGATGGGGAAAGAAGGGAAGCCGGGATGGCAATGTTTGAGGGCCTAAGCGAAAAACTCCAGGCTACTTTCAAAAGACTTAAAGGAAAAGGTAAATTAACCGAAGCCGATGTTACAGAGGCCCTGCGAGAGGTTAGAATTGCGTTGCTTGAAGCAGACGTCAATTTCAAGGTTGTCAAGGAACTGGTTGCCCGGATCAAGGAGAGGTCTGTAGGTCAAGAAGTACTGGAATCCCTTACTCCCGGGCAGCATGTGATTAAAATTGTCCACGAAGAGATTATCCATCTGATGGGTGGGAGCGAAAGCAAAATATCGATTTCCTCCAAACCGCCAACAATCATTATGCTGGTGGGGCTCCAGGGAGCCGGGAAAACCACCCATGGTGCCAAGCTCGCTAATATGCTGAAAAAACAGGGGAAATACCCGTTGCTGGTCGCCTGTGACATCTATCGTCCTGCTGCAATCAAGCAGCTGGAAGTGTTAGGGGAACAGATTAAGGTCCCAGTTTTTTCTCTGGGTCAGGAAAATCCCGTGAAAATTGCTTCCGATAGTCTGGTGTTTGCGAGAAAAAATGGTAATGATGTCGTCATCATCGATACTGCTGGACGGCTGCATATTAATGAAGAACTTATGGATGAACTGTCCAGGATCAAAGGAAATGTCAAACCGCATGAAATACTGCTGGTCGTCGATGCCATGACAGGTCAGGATGCAGTGAATGCTGCCGATGCTTTCCACCAACAGCTCGGGCTTGATGGCGTCATTCTTTCCAAGCTCGATGGGGATACCCGCGGTGGGGCGGTGCTTTCCGTCAAAGCAGTCACCGGCTGCCCGATCAAATATGCCGGAACCGGTGAGAAAATGGATGCTTTGGAAGTTTTTCACCCGGATCGGATCGCGTCCAGAATTTTAGGTATGGGTGATGTACTGACCCTGATTGAGAAAGCCCAGCAAAATGTAGACGAGAAAAAAGCCAGGGAGCTAGAAGAGAAAATCCGCAAACAGGAGCTTACGCTGGATGACTATCTTGATCAGATCAAACAGCTGCGCTCGATGGGTCCTTTGTCGTCTGTGCTGGAAATGCTGCCCGGAATCGGCAAGCAGCTGAAAGGTGTCCAGATCGATGAGAAAGAGTTCTATAAGGCGGAAGCCATCATCTGCTCTATGACAGCGGAAGAAAGAAGGAAACCCATCCTAATCAAGGACTCACGTAAAAAAAGGATAGCGAAAGGAAGCGGAACAACGGTTGTCGATGTTGGAAGGCTTCTTAAGCAATATGAACAAACCAAGAAAATGATGAAACAGCTTTCCGGACTCCCAGGAATGGGAGGAACTGCCAAAGGCGGTACGAAGAAAGGAAAAAAAGGAAAAAAACAAGGTAAGAAATCTTTCCCAAAATTTCCTTTCCAGATATAGTACCAATCCAAACAATTATATACTTTTAATCATTGCGGATTCCCAAATATCATTTATGTTGTTGAATATATGGGTTTAGAGTTTGTTGGAGGAGGTGAAATTATGGCAACAACGATTCGTTTGCGCCGCATGGGTGCAAAGAAAAATCCTTTCTACCGTCTTGTAGTATGCGACTCAGCATCCCGCCGTGATGGCAGAGCAATTGAGGAAATCGGTTATTATGATCCTACTAAGAATCCTCATGAAATCAAGATAGACGAGATTAAAGCGCTGGAATGGTTAACTCAGGGAGCTCAACCTTCAGATACCGCAAAATCTCTGCTCAGTCAGGCCGGAATTATGGAGAAATTTCATAAATCCAAGTAAGCATGGAGGTGACTCCTGTGAAAGAAGTCGTAGAGGTACTTGCTAAGGCATTGGTGGATCATCCTGAAGAAGTTATTGTGGTTCAGAATGCTACAGAGAGAACTGTGCACCTGCAATTGACAGTTGCTCAGGAAGATATGGGCAAAGTGATTGGTAAACAGGGCAAGATCGCTAACGCTATCCGGACAATTGTCAAGGCTGCGGCCGTTAAAGACGGACGCAGGGTTATTGTTGATATTGACCAGTAAGGTTGGAAAGGGCTCAGGCCCTTTTTGACTTTACCGGTTTAGAAAAACGCTGAGCGCTTTCTGAACCATCTAAGGGCAGCTAAGACTGACGACGGCCAAGTTTTCTTTAAATGGGATGATGGATTTCGGGAATTCTTTAGAAGAAAGGGCGTAATGCCTTGGAAAGTGTATTAATTGGAGAGGTCCTGAAACCGCAGGGAATCAAAGGAGAGATCAAGGTATATCCGATTACGGATAATACGGAGCGGTTCAGAGGTTTGAAAAAGATTAATCTGTCTGATGGAAAGACAGAAAAAATTTTTCATGTTCAGAGGGTAAGGATTGATCCGAAAGGTATAGTGTTTCTGACTCTGGAAGGCATTGCTACCCGGGAGGATGCTGAAAAGATTCGTGGATTTGAGGTCAGACTAGATCGAGCGGAGGTTCCTCCGCTGCAAGACCGCTGGTATTACTTTGAGCTTGAGGGAATGCAGGTTTACGAGAATGATATTTTGCTTGGGACCTTGATAAGAGTCCAGGAAACTGGTTCGAACGATATCTATATTGTCCGTGGCCAAAAAACTGAATTCTGTGTTCCGGCCTTAAAAACCGTTGTCAAAAAGGTGGATGTCCAGGCGAAAAGAATGGATGTCATTTTACCTCCGGGACTACTCGATGACTAATAAAAGAGAGGCTGTGTATGAAGTTTACGGTACTGACAATTTTTCCGGAAATGTTTGCGCCATTAAAAGAAAGCATTCTGAAAAGAGCTCAGGAAGCCGGCCTGCTTGAGATAGCGCTTGTCAATTTCCGCGATTATGCCGAGAGCAAACATAAAAATGTGGATGATATCCCGTATGGCGGGGGTTCAGGAATGGTTTTAAAACCGGAGCCTCTGTTCAAGGCTGTCCGAAATTTGCCGGAGCCTGCAGGAAGCCGCCGAATTATTCTGCTCACGCCTCAGGGGAAAAAATTTGATCAGCGGGAAGCTTCAAGACTGGCTGGGTATGACGAGTTGATTTTTTTGTGCGGCCATTATGAAGGATTCGACGAAAGAATACGCACCCTAGCCGATGAGGAGATGTCTATCGGAGATTATGTTTTAACCGGAGGAGAACTTGCTGCGATGGTAATGATCGATTCGGTTGCAAGGCTTCTACCGGGTGTTCTCGGGAACAACGTTTCTCAGCAGGATGATTCCCACAGTCAGGGTTTGCTTGAGTATCCTCAGTATACGCGTCCTCCCGACTTTGATGGAATGCAGGTACCCGATGTTCTGCTTTCAGGACACCACGCCAACATTGAACGCTGGCGTAGAAAAGAATCTCTAAGAAAGACTTTCCTGAAAAGAAGTGATTTGGTCCCGCAGATTGAATTTCAGCAGACAGATTATCCGCTTTTGGAGGAACTTGTGCTTGAGCATCCGGAGATTAACGTTTACCGCGAGAGATGGGAACATTTAAAGCCTGCTCCGAAACGGAGACGACGAATTAAGAGCGAGTAGTATAAAGACCTATGGTGGCAGGTCTGCTTGCCACCATACCGCTATCGGCTATTGTGCCCCGTGGCACAAAAATCCGCGCTGCGCACTCCATGCTTCGCTTGTCGCGGAACTGTGGCAATCAGACTAATTATAAGTTTTTTGGACAGGTCTGCATGCTATATAGCCACTTATTTAGGGTATTGCTTTTCGTTGTAAGCCTCGTTTCGGTATTGTGACCCACAGACTAACCCTAGATTACTATTTAATAAGATCTGGAGGAAATAATGGGAGAATTGTATGTAGCCCTTATTCACGCACCTGTCTACAACAAAAATATGGAGCAAGTCGCAACGTCAATAACCAACCTTGATTTGCACGATATTGCCCGAAGCTCAACGACTTATGGGGTGAATACCTATTATGTGGTCCATCCTGGTCCGGCTCAGCAGGATCTAGCCCGGCGAATCATGGGCTTTTGGCGGGAAGGGTATGGTGCTGAATATAATCCCAATAGATATGAAGCTTTTGAGAAAGTGAAGCTTGCTTCGACGCTGGAAGAAGTTGTCCAGGAAATTAAAAGCAGGAATCCCGGCAAGAAATTATTCACGGTTGCAACGGATGCGAGACTGTATACGAATACGATTGAATATTCCGACCTGCGCCGGAAGCTCGAGGAAACTGATGAGGACTTTCTGCTGCTTTTCGGAACAGGTTGGGGCATAATAAAGGAAGAAATGGAAAAAGCAGATTATATTTTGAAGCCGGTTTACGGTTTCGGGGACTATAATCATCTGTCTGTCCGGTCAGCTGCGGCAATTATTTTGGACAGGCTTAGGGGCCATTAATTGGCTATTTTTTGAATTACAAGGCACAAGAATAAAGTGTTTTTTTTCGGAGAAAATAGTGCTGGGGTGAGCTTATGAAAAACACTTTAATTCTGGGTGGGGGAATAGGCGGTATTGTTGCTTCCAATATTCTTAAAAATGCGGCGGGGGATTCCATGCAGGTAATGGTCATAGACCGGGAATTAAATCATCACTTTGCAGCTGCTTATCCACTCCTTATGATCGGTCAACGAAAACCAACGGATATAACAAGGCAGTTAATCAATCTAGAAAAGAAGGATATTCATGTTTTGCATCAGGAAGTACAGAAAATCGATGTAACCGGACATCAGGTTTCAACAAATCAGGGAGTCTTGTCTTTTGATTACTTGATTATTTCTTTGGGAGTGGAGTATCACACGGAGACCGTACCCGGATTCACAGAATATGCTTTAAATGCCTATGATTTTGATGGTGTTAGAAAAATTAATCAGCAATTAAACAATTTCTCCTCCGGACGAATTGTTCTTTTTATATCTAGCTTGCCATACAAATGTCCACCTGCCCCTTATGAAATAATGTTTCTTTTGGATCAGTTTTTTCGGAAAAGGGGAATCCGAAATAAAATTGAGCTTACCTTGGTGACGCCAGATTACTCGCCGGAGCCATTAGCCAAGCCCAAGGTTGGGCAAAGTGTAAGGAAAATGCTTGCGGATAAAGGGATAAAATTGATCACGGAAGCGAAAGTACTCAGGGTTGAGGAAAAAGGTTTAATCCTGGATCACGACACGAAGATTGCTGCGGATCTTTTATTGGGTATTGCGTCTCATTGGACTCCGGAGGTATTACGGAAGTCAAATTTGGTGGATAGCAGCGGATTTGTTCAAGTAGACCTTCACACGCTGGAAACAAATTGTCCAACAATCTTTGCCATTGGTGATGCTGCAGCGGTAAAACTTCCGGTGATTGGGGCCCATGCGCCGAAAGCAGGCGTATTTGCGCATTACCAGGCAGATGTTGTAGCAAGAAATATCTATCTTCTGTCCAAAGGGGCAAAGCTGGAATATACCTATAAAGGAAAGGGTACCTGCATCATGAATACCGGGTTCGGTCGAGCCCGCTATTCATCGGTTCAGTATTATAAAAAGCCAAGCCCATCAATCTCTTTATGGAAACCGACACGGACAGCCTATCTTGCAAAACTTGGATTTGAAAAATACTGGTTTCGCCGTTTTATATAAGCAGAATCTAAGAGAAGATCAAAAAAACGAAAATGAAAAAGCAGGTATGAATCAATGATCAAAAATTAAAGAATAAAGAATATTATAAAGAGGTTGAGTAAAAAAAGGTATCGTATATTGCGTATTCCTGGCGTGTGTGGTAATATGATACAGTGTAAAAAACGGATGGTCCTCTGGCTTGATATAAGAAGTTAAGAACATCTAGGCAAGGAAGGGGGTAACTTATTATGGATTATATTCGTATGATTGAAGAGCAGCAGCTTAAAGATAATATTCCTTCGTTCCGTCCTGGAGATACCGTCAAAGTACATGTACGTATTATCGAGGGTTCTCGTGAGCGTATTCAGGTCTTTGAAGGGCTTGTGATTAAAAGGAAGGGCGATGGCTTAAGGGAGACTTTTACCGTGCGCCGTGTTTCCAACGGAGTAGGTGTAGAAAGGACTTTCCCCCTTCACTCTCCGCGTATTGATAAGATTGAAGTTGTACGCAAAGGTATTGTCCGCAGAGCGAAACTTTACTATTTGCGTGACCGTTACGGTAAATCGGCCAGAATCAGAGAACGTCGCTAAAAACAGAGAAGATAGGAAAGAGCTGGAGAAATTCAGCTCTTTTGACGTCCATGGAGGACTATGAACATTCAATGGTATCCCGGTCATATGACCAGAGCGAAAAGAAAGCTCGAAGAACAACTGAATTGGGTGGATATTGTCCTGGAACTGGGCGATGCCCGTTTACCGCTGAGTAGTAGAAACCCGCTGCTGAAGCAGCTGCTTGGAAACAAGCTCCGTTTGCTTTTGCTGAACAAATCGGACCTTGCTGACAAAAAGAAAATCGACCAGTGGCTTGTGGAACTTGGCAAGGAAGGACCTGTTTTAGCGATTAGCTCCATGACCAGCATCGGCGTCAAAAAAATTGTCCCGCTGCTCGAGGAACTGATGACGGATAAAAGAGAACGGCTGGCTGCCAGGGGAGTACGGGGGAGACCTATCCGCGTCATGGTTGTTGGGATACCCAATATTGGAAAGTCCACGCTGATTAACCAGCTGACGGGCGGTTCGCAGGCCAAGACGGGTAACAAACCAGGTGTTACGCGCGGCAACCAGTGGGTCAGGATACATGATAAAGTCGAGCTGCTTGATACGCCGGGAATGCTTTGGCCCAAATTTGATGATCCCGAAGTAGGCAGGAAGCTGGCTGTAACCGGTGCGGTAAGAGATGAAGTATTTGACCAGGAAGAGCTCGCCCAGTGGCTGCTCGCCTGGCTTAAACAGAATTATCCTCTGGAACTGCAAAGCTTTTACAAGCTTGAGGAAAACGAGACCGATCTTGAAGGAATTGGCCGTAAAAGAGGCTGTTTGGTTAGCGGTGGCAGGATTGATACCTTCAAAGCCGCCCAGATCTTTCTTCGTGAATTCCGCAGCGGTAAGATTGCCAAAGTGACCATGGACTAAAAATTCTGGCTTTTCTGAGGCGGGTCTCCATAATGTATAGAGGCTTTTCGGCTGTTGTTCCCTCGGTGGAACAAACACCCGCGCT
The DNA here is from genome assembly GCF_004343605.1 of Dehalobacter sp. 12DCB1. GTDB lineage: Bacteria > Bacillota > Desulfitobacteriia > Desulfitobacteriales > Syntrophobotulaceae > Dehalobacter. The sequence goes on along the minus strand of NZ_POSF01000013.1, from coordinate 58,202 downwards.
CCGCTATCCTGCTTCGCTTGACGCTTCTATACATCACGGAGACTGGTCTCTAGAGTATGTGCATATTTTATTCAGCTGGGGAGATGAAGGAATGGGTGAAATCGAAAGGATAGAGAAACTCCTGGAGATAGAAAAAGGTTTGTTCGCTGAAGGGTATTCACGGATTGCCGGTGTAGATGAAGCAGGGAGAGGCCCACTTGCCGGGCCTGTCATTGCCGCTGCCTGCATCCTACCAAGGGAGTTTGAGCTTCCTGGCCTGAATGACTCGAAGAAATGTTCGGAAAAGAAAAGAAGGAACTTAGCTGAAGAAATCAAAAAGCAGGCTGTTGCTTTTGCACTGGGAAGTGCGACGTCTGGCGAAATTGACCTGTTAAACATTTTAAGGGCCACAAAGCTGGCGATGACAAGAGCGCTGGAAAACCTGAAAATCAACCCTGATTACATCATTATTGACGGCAGGGACATGCTGAATATGGATACGGCTCAGAAAGCCATTATTGGTGGAGACGGTCTTAGTGCGAGTATTGCCGCGGCTTCAATTCTGGCAAAGGTTACCAGGGATGAGCTGATGGATGAGATGCATCAGATTTATCCGGAATATCATTTTGATCAACACAAGGGTTATGGGACCAAGTTGCACATGGAGGCAATAAGCCATTTTGGCCCTTGCTTAATCCACCGGCAGAGCTTCTCACCGATCAAAGAAATGATCGCCGGGACGCAGTATAAACTGGGGTAATATCTGAGATTGGGACCGGCATACAGTGTACATAAAAAAGATTTGAGACTTAAGGATTACAATAGAATAAGGATTACAATAGAATTTATTTCAGTAACAGATAAGGAATAGCTGCGTTGTACGCGGCTATTCCTTATTTAATTTTTATCCAATGACGTATCCAATATTTCTAATTATTTTACTCTGATTCTTTCACCAACATAAATACGATGTCTGCGCTTTCTTAAATGGGGATTCAAATTTAATAAGATGATGACAGTCACGCCGTGCTGGCGTGCAATCTTCGATAAATTGTCTCCCTTGTGAACCTGATGATGCAAACGGATCACTCCTTTAACCAAACTATATATCCATATTATGGAGTGATCTAGATTGTTCGTGTATGTACATATAGATTATCTTTTGTTAATTAAATTTATAATTATACTTTTGCTGAACTTATTTGATTACTTCATTGATTCGTCTTTATCCTGTCCAAAGCCCTGTACTGTAGTGATTCGGCCAGATGTTCTGCCCGGATATTTTCTGATCCGGCCATATCAGCAATTGTTCTGGCTACCCGCAGGATACGGTCGTGGGCCCGGGCACTGAAGAGGTTTTTATCAAAAACTTTTTGCAGGAGGGATTCACCGGCGCTGTCCAATTGGCACAGCGCTTTTGTTTCGCGACCGGTCATTTCTGAGTTTGTCCTGCTCGCATTCAATCTTTTATACTGAATTTCTCTGGTTCTGATCACCCGGTTGCGGACAATTTCAGAGGTTTCCCGGTTGTCCCCGTGTTTTAGCTCGCCATAGCTTAAACGGGGGACTTCCAGCTGGATGTCAAACCGGTCCAGTAGGGGTCCGGAAACCTTTCCGCGGTAGTGGCTGATTTGAAGTGGCGTGCAGGAACATTCCCGGCCATTCTCCCCAAAATAGCCGCACGGGCATGGATTCATCGAAGCCATAACACAAATGCGTGCTGGAAACTCGATTCTGCCTCTCAGACGGATTAACGTCAGTTTTCGGTCCTCGAGCGGCTGACGGAGTGCTTCGAGGACTTCCCGGGAAAACTCAGGCAGTTCATCCAGAAAGAGAACACCGTGATTGGCCAGGGCGAGTTCCCCAGGCTTAATTTTTTGTCCCCCGCCGATGATTCCGGCGATTGTAGCCGTATGGTGAGGGCTGCGGAAAGGCCTTTGCGTAATCAGCTGCCCATTTCCCCGGATAATACCAGTCAGGCTGTGAAGCTGAGTCACATCAAGACTCTCCTCAACCGTGAGAGGCGGCAGAATCCCGGCAAATGCTCTGGCCAGCAGCGTTTTACCAGAACCGGGCGGACCAACCATCAACAGGTTGTGCCCACCGCAGGCGGCAATTTCGAGTCCACGTTTGGCCTGCATCTGCCCATGGATATCCGACCAGTCCACAGATACCGTTTCAAAGATTTCAGCAGAGGGCGGGGAAGGAATAACGGAAAAATGATCTTCTCCGTTCAAAATCCCCACTAACTCAGCAAGACTGATCACGCTTGCACTTTTTATTTCGGTTACAAGCCTCGCTTCGGCCAGATTAGCAGGCGGTATAATCAGGACTTGTTTTTCTGGCTCGCTTTTTAAAGCCAACGCCATGGTTAGAACGCCCGGTATCGGACGCAAAAGACCTTCCAAGGAAAGTTCGCCGGCAAAAACATAGCGGTTCAGTACAGCATTATTTAGTTCTTCCATGGCAGCCAATATACCCAAAGCGATCGGTAAATCCAGACCGGAGCCTTCTTTACGCAGGTCTGCAGGAGCAAGATTAACTGTAATTCTTTTCAAAGGGAAATCGAAGCCTGAGTTTTTCAACGCTGACCGGACTCTGTCTCTGGCCTCTTTCACAGCAGTGGCCGCAAGGCCTACAATTTCCAGACAGGGAAGACCATTGGCAATATCCACTTCGACACTGACCGGCTGGGCTGAGAGATTGTCGACAGACATTCCGCTGACAGAAGCAAACATTTTTTTCACCTCAAAAACAAAATTCGCTTCTGACAGCAAATATCCTTCTATAAAATTACATTAATGGATTAATATAGTTGAATTTTGGCGATATTTATGGAATCAGACAGAAACGTCAGACAGAATGTCAGGCAAAAACATCAGACAGAAACGGAAAGAAAATGAGCCATTTATAGTGCCCCTTGGATCCAGTTGAACTCGGGAACGCCTTCAGCCATGTTAATGGCGAAAATATCAAACCTGATTTGAGGCCATTGACGATAGTGTTGTTCCAGAAGATAGTACGAGGCAATACTTTTAAGCCTTTGGATTTTCCAGAGGCCAATGCTTTCTTCCGCCGATCCCCGGATATTGGAACTCCTCAGTCTGACTTCGATAAATACAATTGTTTTCCCATCCCTGGCGATGATGTCGATTTCTCCCTTGGGACAACGGTAATTGCGCTGGATAATGTTCAAACCGGCTTTCTTAATATGTTCCAAAGCCATATCCTCGCCCCGCTGCCCCAACTGTCTTTTATTCAATGGTTCAGGCCTCCTAAAAGTAAAAAATCCTGTACATATTCAACATAACAGATCGATTTGTATATCATGATTAATATTACCAAAAATGACATAAAATAGTAATAGGCTACTGTGGAAATTGTATCATGAAAGAAAAAAATACTGCCGGGATGTTTGTGATTCAGGTTGACTGAACGATAAGGAGATAAAGCTACAGGCTTTCTTCAATCAGCCAAATATATTCCCAGGCTTTCTGGTTGCTTTGTAAACCGTCATACCATGGAATCCCCGAGACGGGTCTTTCGGAAAAATAACGTGCTTTCAGAATGATTTCCGGACGGTATTCATAATGCATAATATCAAAATTTCCCCATTTGCCGCCCCAGATGAAACCATATTTTTCAAAGATAGCAGAGACCTCCTGGGGATAGGCCTTAAGCCTTTTCTGACCTTCTTCACGCGTGGACCAGCGCCAATAATCGTATTTATTACTGTTAAGATCGATTGCGATACCATAGGCATGGGAGCTCAGCCTGTTTGTACCGCCGATCAGCCGGTAATTGAAAGCCCCACTGCTCGGAAAAGAAGCGGCGTACACCTTATGGCTTTGGCGGGACAACGGAAGCAGTTCTTTCATGACCGCTTTTAAGGATTCCGCAGCTTTATTGTTTCCATTAAACTCTACATACTTGTAGCCAATGCTGACTTTGGTCAGATTGGATAGGATTGTTTTTTTGCTCGTTCCATAGACTTCTTTCAGAAGCGGATAAACTCTTGCACAGCCAGGGTTGTAGTAATTAGGTAAAATTTCCGTAATCTTGGACAATGGGTAGAGCTGGTCCATCATATCCTGAAGGTCGGGGTTCCCCGATTTCTGCCAGGAGTTTTTTTCTTTTTTGTCATCATATAAGATTTTTTTCCCCGATTTTAAAAGGACATAAACCTCATTTTTGGATGCTTTCTCCACACCGGTAATAGTTTCCGGATAGGCCAGCATCAGACAGAGAATATCCCTTTTCATTACGTCTTCATATTCCCAATCGGAAACTGGGGACACTGCGGGTGCGTTTACTGTTATTAGATGTCTGTTCCAAATAATCTTACAGCCTGTAACTAAAAGGACAATAACAATCAGACCTAAGATAAATTGCTTGAAGTTCATGGCTTGTTCATCCTTCCGCGGAACCTTGAGAAAGGCTAATCATAATTATGTATGCCTGAACAAAGCAGGATAGACCTGCAAATTTTGTATAGTGAAATAGCATACGGTAATAATACACTTGAAATTAAAAATACGAAGTAAAAAACAACAGGGTGTGAAAGACCGCAGAAGGGATGGAAGGGAAGAGTATGGCGAATATGGATGGTTCGACAAAACCTCTCATTATTTGGCTCGGGACAAATACCTGTGCCGGCGATATGCTTTCCTTTCTTAATGCCAAGGACCCGGGCTACGAGGAGTTGATCAGCAGCATTGCAGAGCTTCGTTTCGATTATCTTTTAAGCGCGTCCGAGGGAAGTGATGCCATCAATGTTCTTGATGATCTCCAGAAAAATCATAAAGCAGCATACATCCTGGTGGTTGAAGGAAGCATCCCAACGAGGTCCAATGGCCTGTATTCTGTGATCGGTTATCGGAACGGCAAGGCTTGGACGGCTTTGCAGGCAGTGCGGGAACTAGGCGCTGCAGCTCGTTACGTAGTTGCTGCCGGTACCTGCGCAGCGTTCGGAGGGATCTATGCTGCGGCTCCGAACCCTTCTGAATGTGTATCGTTACAGGCTGTTCTGGACAGAAAAGTTATCAATGTACCTGGATGTCCAATCAACCCCGAATGGATGATGGGCACTTTGAACCATTTAATTCAGTACGGCGAGCCGGCGCTTGATGATGATAATCGTCCTAAACTTTTCTATGGAGAAACAATCCATAACCTTTGCCAGCGGCGGGATTATTTTGACAACAGCATCTTTGCCGCTAAGCCGGGAGAACCGTGGTGCATGTATAAAATAGGCTGCAAAGGGCCGGTTACCTATGCTGATTGCCCTGTCCGCCAGTGGAACGGAGAGCATCTAAGTTGGCCGGTAAAAGCCAATACCCCTTGTATCGGCTGTGCCAGTCCTGAGTTTTCCGATGGAAGCGTTCCATTCTTTGAACATTTGCCGGATGTAAAGCTTCCGGGGATCAAGGTAACGGCAAACAGGGTGGGCCAATTGACAGGGGTTGTGACGGCGCTTGGTATTGGCGCCCATCTGATAGGAAGCATTCTGACCGGCAGATTCGCAGAAACATTGAAAAAAGATCTCCCACGCGGAAGCAAGCTAAAACTCAGGCAACGGCTTAAAAAGATTCATTAATAAGAAGACGGTAGAAAAAAGATTGTCTGAAGGCGAGAATAAAGAAAAAGGACGGACTTCATGAAAAAGATTGTTATAGGGCCACTTACCAGGGCTAACAACTCCTGCGCCGTAGAGGTCACAGTCGAAGACAAAAAAGTGGTAGATGCCCGCTGCAGCGGGATTTTTTTCAGGGGGTTTGAACTGATACTGCAGGGAAAAGATCCGCGGGACGCCGCGTACCTTACGGAAAGAATCTGCGGGATCTGTTCATCTCTGCATGGAGCAGCTGCCTCCTACGCCTTGGAAGATGCTGCTGGGATTAGGCCGCCCCGTAATGCCAACATTTTGCGAAACCTGATCATCGGGGCAGATATTCTTCAGAATCATATCCGTCATCAGTATTTGTTTTCCCTGGTGGATTATTTGACTTTGCCAGAGAGGGCCCCTTTTGTTCCAGGTTATACCAAAGATAAGCGGCTGGAAAAAAAGAAAAACGACGCGATGGTGCAGAATATGTATTTAGCGCTGGAAATAAGCCGCCTGGCTCACGAAATGGTGACCCTGCTAGGCGGAAAAGCCCCGTTTCCTCATGGGATATTGGCTGGAGGGGCTACAGTTGTGCCTTCTGCCGATGTGGTCATGAATTTCCGGTCGAAGCTCCAAAAAATCAATCGGTTTATCCGGAATCAGATGGTACCTGATGTATACATTCTTGAAGATGCTTACAGTGATTACTATGAACTCGGCCAAAGAGCCCAAAATATGCTTGAATACGGGCTATTTCCACGCACCGAGCAAGACCGGGAGAGGTATTTTCCCAGTGGAGCAGTGCTGAACGGCCAAATCCAGAAGGTTGATCTGTCGTTGATTAAAGAACATACGGCTAGATCCTGGTATGCAGCAGAGTCCGGACCGCGAAACCCATCTGGAGGCCGAACAGTCCCTGAACGGGAAAAAGAAGACGCTTACTCTTGGATAAAGGCACCCCGTTATTCCGGTATGCCGCTGGAAGGAGGCCCGCTGGCCAGGCTCTGGATCAAAGGCGATTACCGAAAGGGTATATCGACGATGGACCGGGTAATCGCCAGGGCGCTTGAGACCGAAAAAGTGGGGACCTTGATGGAATCCTGGCTCGATGAACTAGAGCCGGAAGGATGCATATTTTCACCCTTTGAAGTACCAAAAAATGCCGAAGGAATCGGCCTCACCGGAGCAATGCGCGGTCCGCTCGGACACTGGCTGCGGATTGAAAACGGCAGGATAGCCCAATACCAGATCATTACACCCAGTGCCTGGAATTTTTCTCCCCGGGATGATCAGAATTGTAAAGGACCCGTCGAGGAGGCGCTCATTGGAATTTCGATTGCGGATGAAAAACAGCCCATTGAAATCGGCCGGGTGATCAGGGCATTTGACATTTGTTCCTCTTGTTCGACACATTTAATAACTACGGGAAAACCGGTTGGGGAGCTGATGATATGAATTGGAAAAAGCAACGTCATTCAGGAACAGTGAGATTGCTTCACTGGGTCTACGCGCCGGCTGTACTGGCTTTAATTTTTAGCGGGCTTTACATTCACAGCCCATCGCACGCTTTCGGGTTCAAGCGGATGGATTCAGCACGGAAGACACATGCCGTCGCCCAGTTTTTACTGTTAAATTCGTACGTGGCACGGGTTTGCTACGGGATGAAAGACAAAAACTATAAAGAGATCATTCCGAACCGCAAGACCTTAAAGGCAATACCTAAATTCTTAAAATACGAGTTCTTCTTATCCGAAAAAAAGACGAAATATCCCAAATACAATCCAGGTCAGAAAATATTGATTACCTCGCTGGCAGGATTAACCCTGGTCCAGATGATTACCGGGATGGCCCTCTACTTTAAGCCCCTGCAGAGAGCGGTCAAACCGGCAGGAGGATTAAACCGTGTGCGCTGGCTGCATTATCTGGCGGCATTAATGACGGCCTCATCCGTATCCGTCCATCTTTATTTTACCCTTACAAATAGCCTTAAAAAACTTAAATCAATATTTACAGGCTATGCGTAGATTCAGAAAAATAGAAAAATGAATTGACCATAAAAGAAATACGTAATAATATAATATATGAACACTTATTCAAGTATTCAATTGATAGAGCAATTACAAAGGAGAGGTTGTTTTGATGGAGGGGAAAGCGGAGAATTTGCGGTGTGACTGCCTGGTTATTCATGAAGAAATTGTCGGTAAGGTTAAAGAATTGATGCCGCAGGAAGAAAATCTATATGATCTTGCTGAGTTATTTAAAGTATTTGGTGATACGACAAGGATAAGAATTCTCTGGGCGCTTTCGGAAGCAGAAATGTGTGTCTGCGACCTGGCCTTTCTATTGGATATGACCCAGTCGGCAATTTCCCATCAGCTGCGGATTCTTAAGCAATGCAGGCTGGTAAAAAACAGAAAAGAAGGAAAAATCGTATTCTATGCGCTGGATGACGAGCATATCAAAGGCATTTTCAGCCAGGGAATGCTCCATGTCAAAGAAGGATAAGGATGCGTGAGGAGAAAAAAGATATGGCTATAAAAAGTCAGGAAGCAGTCATCCTGTTTGCCGGTCTTGGCTGTGCAAATTGCTCGGTTAAAATCGAACAGGAAGTAAGGAAGCTGGATGGCATAATAACTGCAAATATTGATTTTGCAGGCAGCAAACTCTATCTAGAGGTAAATGATTCTGAAAAGATCACAGATATCGTCCACGAAATTGAAAAAATCGCTTCCGGGATTGAGGCCGGGGTAAGCATTACTGGGATCAGGTCCAAAGATATGGGTACAGCCAGTAAAGAAGAGAAAACCACGGAACAAGAAAAACAAAAAGAACAGAAGGAACAAAAAGAACAAAGAGAACAAAAAGAACAAAAAAAACAGAAAGTTAATGCCGAGCTGGTTTGCTTTGTCATTGGAGCCGTTATTTTTGCTGCTGCGTTTCTGCTAAAATTGAAACCTGCCGTTGAAATTGTATTGTTTCTGATCAGCTATTTATTGGTTGGCAGCCAGATTATCTGGGCGGCGCTTCGGAATTTTGTCCGCGGCAAGTTTCTTGATGAAAACTTTCTGATGTTTATTGCTACAGTTGGGGCGCTGGCTATTCAGGAATATCCCGAGGCTGTGGCAGTGATGCTGTTCTACCGGGTCGGTGAATTTTTCCAGGACAGTGCTGTGAACCGTTCCCGCCGCTCGATCAGTGAACTGATGGATATTCGTCCGGACTATGCGAATTTAATGAAGGGAGATTCCATAAGCAAAGTGCCGCCGGAGGAAGTCAGGGAAGGCCAGATGATTCTGATCAAGCCAGGAGAGAAAGTTCCCCTTGATGGCACAGTGCTTGCGGGCAGGTCTGTTTTGGATACCTCGGCGCTCACCGGAGAATTTATCCCGAGGGAGGTCGAAGCCGGCAGCAGTATTCTAGCTGGTTTTATTAATAAGACCGGGGTCTTGACCGTAAAAGTTACGAAGGTTTATGCGCAGAGCACGGTTGCACGGGTTCTGGATCTGGTGGAAAAGGCCGCCTCTAAAAAAGCTAAGACAGAAAATTTTATGACAACATTTGCGCGTGTCTATACACCGGTTATTGTGCTCGGAGCTGCACTTTTAGCTTTTCTGCCCCCGCTTTTTGTTGAAGGGGCCACATTCAGCGAATGGCTGAACCGGGCTTTGGTCTTTCTCGTGGTGTCATGTCCCTGCGCACTGGTGATCTCCATCCCGTTAAGCTTTTTTGGGGGTATCGGAGGCGCTTCTCGAAACGGCATCCTGATCAAGGGAAGCAACTACCTGGAAGGCCTGAATCAAGTGCGTACGGTTGTCTTCGATAAGACCGGCACGCTAACCGAAGGTGTGTTTGAAGTTACCGGAATACAAGCTGCTCAGGGGTTTGATGAAGATACTTTGCTGGAATATGCTGCTGCGGCTGAATATTTCTCAGGTCATCCCATTGCGGCTTCGATTTTGAAACGATACACCGAAGATGATACGAAAAAACTGAATACCAAGGGCATTGATCAGAAAGATATCCATCAGTATCAAGAAATACCAGGCTATGGCGTAAAAACAGTATATCAGGGAAAAGAAGTCATGGCCGGCAGCGCCAGGCTCCTGACTGAGGAAGGAATCTCCCTGACGCAAATACCCGAGGCTGGAACGATTGCCTATATCGCGATTGAGCGTCAATATGCCGGCTATATCCTGATTACGGACAGAGTCAAAAAAGATGTTCACGGGGCTTTGCGGGGATTGAGACAGGCGGGAGTTAAGAAATTTGTTATGCTGACCGGAGACACGAAAGCGATCAGTGAACAGATCGGACAGCAGTTGGGGTTTGACCAAGTTTACGCTGAATTGCTTCCCGATCAAAAGGTCGCTGTTCTGGAAACGCTGGAGGAACAGAAGGAAAAAGGCAGTAAACTGGTTTTTGTCGGAGATGGGGTCAATGATGCACCGGTCCTGGCCAGGGCTGATATCGGCGTTGCCATGGGCGGACTCGGGTCGGATGCAGCGATTGAGGCCGCGGATATTGTCCTGATGACGGATGAACCTGCCAAACTGCTCGAGGCAATCCGGATTGCCCGGAAAACGAAGGGAATTGTCTGGCAAAATATTGGTTTTGCGCTCGGAATAAAGATAGGTGTCCTCATCCTTGGAGCGATGGGGGCCGCGACAATGTGGGAAGCTGTATTTGCCGATGTAGGCGTGGCTGTGATTGCGATCCTGAATGCAATGCGGGTGTTAAAGAAGAAAAAAGTCAAGGAATATGATATAGTGTTATAGGCAAAACACGCACGTAAAAAAGGAAAGGGAATTTGATGGAAAAGACGACGAACCAGAATCAGATTAAACCCAGAAGGACATTTGCAATTATTTCTCACCCGGATGCGGGGAAAACAACCTTAACAGAGAAGCTGCTGTTTTTTGGTGGGGCTATCCGGCTTGCTGGTACGGTAAAAGGAAGAAAAGCAGCCAAATATGCAACTTCCGACTGGATGCAGATTGAAAAAGAACGTGGCATTTCCGTAACTTCAAGCGCCATGCAGTTTTCATACAACGGAATTCATATCAATATTTTAGATACACCCGGGCACGAAGATTTTAGTGAAGATACCTATCGCACGTTGATGGCAGCCGACAGCGCCGTCATGCTAATCGATCTGGTCAAAGGCGTTGAAGCTCAGACCATCAAGCTGTTTAAAGTCTGCCGGATGAGAGGCATACCGATTTTTACGTTTATTAACAAGCTGGACCGTTTTGGCAAAGACCCGCTGGATGTCCTTCAGGAAATTGAGGATGTCTTAGGCATCAATACGGTTCCTTTGAATTGGCCGGTTGGAATGGGAAAAGATTTCAGTGCAATCTACGACCGGCGGCATCAATGTCTGGAGCTTTACCGGGACGGTGAACGGAAACGGATCGATGCGGACGAACGCGGTCTTGAAGATCCCGCTCTCAAAGACTGTCTCGAACCTGCCTTATATGATAAGCTTCGCGAAGATCTGGAACTATTGGATATTGCCGGGGATCCGTTTGACGAGGAAATGATTCAGCAGGGGATGCTGTCTCCGGTCTTCTTCGGCAGTGCGCTGAGCAGTATTGGTGTTCAAACCTTTCTGGAGCAGTTCCTGGAAATGGCGCCTGAGCCAAGACCGCAAAAAAGTTCGGTTGGCGACATTCAGCCGACTGATCCTCAATTTTCAGGTTTCATTTTTAAGATTCAGGCCAATATGAACCCGGCCCACAGAGACCGGATCGCGTTTATGCGAGTCTGTTCAGGCAGGTTCGAACGTGGAATGGCAGCCAATCATGTCCGAAGCGGTAAGAAGATCAAGCTTCCGCAGCCACAGCAATTTTTGGCACAAGAACGCGATATCCTGGAAGAAGCTTATCCCGGAGATGTGGTGGGTTTGTTTGATCCGGGCATTTTTCGGATCGGCGATACCCTGAGTGAGGAAGGGACCTTTGAATTCGAAAGGCTGCCGCAGTTTGCACCGGAGTATTTTGCCAAGATCATCAATCTGGACTTTTCCAAATACAAACAGTTTCAGAAGGGAATCAAGCAGCTGACGGAAGAAGGGACAGTGCAGGTCTTCCGGACCTTTATGGATGGGCCCGAGGAACTGATCGTCGGCGTTGTGGGCAAGCTTCAGTTTGAGGTCCTGGAATACCGTCTCGAAAATGAATATGGCACAAGAATTCAGCTTCATCATCTTCTGCATCATATGGCCCGCTGGGTCAAAAGCGATAAACCTGTTGATCCGGCCAATTTGCGCGGGCTCCGTAATCTGTGCGTCAAAGATCAGGATGACCAGCTGGTCGTTCTTCTTGAAGACGAATACTACCTGGACAGATTGAAGGATAAGTACCCGGAAATCACGTTCCATACGTCCTCTAACGACTAGTACATTGATCTTTGAATATTTATTTGGGTCTGGTCTGTGCGCCACATTCCGCTCTCGGCAGATAGCGCCCTCCATGGCGCTAACTGCCGCGCTCCGCATCCATGCTCCGCTTACGCTGGAACTGTGGCACACAGACCCAGCTATGAAGGTTTAAATGTCTAGTTATTTAGAAAACGGTATACTAGTACGGTGAATTTTAAACAATTTCTAAATCGTTTCTGTCATGAGACATCCAAGAAATAGGTAAATGATTAGATTTTTTCAAGGATAAAGTCGAGATCTTGGCAGCTCTTGCTGTTCTGTCCATTTTTCAGCGGAGCAAAGAGATCTCCTTTATCCTTCAGCCTGCCGCTGATATTCAGCAGATTAAAATCTTCGGGTTTGACCCCGTGCCTCAGCTCTTCCCATTCCAATGGAGCAGCAATTGATGCGGAGGCTGTTGCTCTTGGTGAATATGGACTGATGATGGTTTTCCCCTGCCACATCTGCAGATAGTCAAAATAGAGCTTATGGCCTCTTTTGGCGACACTGCGCTCCAGGGTAATTTGCCGGGGGTATTTCTGGCTGAAATAAACCGCAAAAAATTCATTGATTTTTCTGGCGGTATCGTAATCATACTTTCCGCCTGTCGGAATATGAATCTGAAGTCCGCTTGCCCCGGAAGTTTTGATATAGCTTGTAATCTGAAGCGCTTTAAGCTCTTCAAAAATCAGCAGAGCCACTTCCGTGACATTCTCAAAGGTCTGACCTTCGGAAGGGTCCAGATCGAAAACCAGTGCAGAAGGATACTGATCCCTGTCATAGGGGTTAAATGGAATGTGGAATTCCAGACACGCCTGGTTTCCGAGCCAAATGAGGATTGCTTCTGATTCTAAAATGATATACTGATTATCCCGCCATTCGATCGTCGGAATCCACTCTGGGGCATAATCAGGAATATTTTTTTGGAAAAAGGACTTCCCCTGAAAACCATTAGGATAACGGATCGTCGTCAACAAACGGTCTTTGACGTGGGGCAAAAGATACGGGGCTAGTTCCAGCAGGATTTTCAAATAATCAATCTTGCGGATTCCGAGGCTTGGCCATAATAATTTTTCAGGATTGGTTATAGTGAGCGTTTTGCCGTCGACTTCCAGGTTCATTCCACGATGATTTCCTTTCCTTGGGCTTTTGAGGTAGGTTTTTACTGAAACCATTCATCACCTGTTCTGATTTTTATGACAGGACCGGTTCCATTACTTGCAATAGTTCCATAAAAATTTTTCAGGTACTAGCTTGCAGTCGTCTTTTCTTCTTTCTGGGCATCCGTATCCGGTTTAGTTTTTTCTGCAATCTTTGCTTTGTCTCTCGATTTCTTTTTGGTTTCTTTTAAACTAGACTGAAGGGCTTCCATCAAGTCAATGACATTACGGTGAGGAGTTTCAGGTGCGATCTCTATTTCCCTGCCTTCAATCTTTTTATTAATTAGATCTCTCAGTGCTTCCCGGTAATTATCCTTATATTTTTCCGGCTCGAATGGTGCAGTCAAGTTGGCAATCAGCTGAGTTGCAATATCGAGCTCTTTTTCGTTGACACTCTGCTGTTCGCTGATTCCGGGTACCTCACTGACCGGTCTTATTTCATCCGGATAGAAAATGGTTTCCAGGACCAGGATCTTGTTGTAAACCCTTAAAGCAGCCAGCGTCTGTTTATTGCGGATGGTCATTTTAGCCAGGGCAATTTTGCCGGTATCATTCATGGACTGCCGCAGGAGATGATAGGCTTTGCCGCCGGTATCCTGCGGAGCTAGGTAATAGGATTTGTCGTAATAAATCGGATCAATTTCCGCAAGATTAATAAAATCAAGGATTTCAATTGACTTTTCTTCCACTTCAGATTTTAAGGCGCTAAGATCTGTCTCGTTGATAATAATAAAATGGCCGGTTTCATATTCATACCCGCGGACAATTTCATCTTCTTGTACTTTTTTGTTGCATGTCGGACAATGCTTTTCATACTTAAGAGGCGTATTGCACGCTTTATGGATGTATCTGAAATGGATATCCTTTTCTTCCGTAGCAGCAAACATTTTTATGGGAATATTAACCAAACCAAAGCTTATGGAGCCTTTCCACATTGTATGCATCCTGTTCAGCCCTCCATTTTTCAGATATAGGTAGTATGAGCATTACGCGGTAAAACTATGAAAGCCTGGTGTTTGTGGAACAGACAGAATGATTGTGTATAGGTACACAGGAATTGACAACAAGGTGTACAGGAATCACCAACAGGGAAAAACTTGAATAGTAGATCAAAAAGAGGTAAAATCAAAGAAAAAATACTTTGAATATCAAAATAATTTTTGAAGGGTTTATTGCTGAAAAAACGATTAAAAAGAATTATTGTGCAAAAAAATTTTAAGAAATTGTTGAAAAATTATTGGAGGGCTATTTTGAAATTACCTGTATTAAGAGTAGGAGATCTGATTCCGAAGTATCCGATCATCCAAGGTGGGATGGCTATTAGAATTTCCACTTTTCGGCTGGCTGCGGCTGTGGCCAACGCCGGTGGAATAGGAATTATTGCTGCGACGGCTTTGGATGAAACTGAATTAAAAGGCGAAATCAGAAAGGCCAGGGAGAAATCCAAAGGAATCATCGGAATAAATATTATGTTTGCAGCAACGCGTTTCAAGGAACTTGTCTGTACTGCGCTGGAAGAAGGCATTGACCTGATTATCCAGGGAGCGGGTTTTTCCAGGGACATTTTTCGCTGGTGTGCTGAGGCAAAAACCCCTTTAGTCCCGATTGTATCGACGGCCAAACTTGCCAGGATTTCTGAAAGCCTGGGAGCGGCAGCGGTCGTAGTAGAAGGGAAAGAAGCCGGAGGACATCTCGGAACAGATCAGTCTATGAGAGTTCTTCTTCCTGAGATCAAGGAGGCTATTTCTATCCCGGTCATTGCGGCAGGAGGTATTGTGGATGCCGGAGATTTACAGGAGGCATTTAGACTTGGTGCTAACGGCGTGCAAATGGGGATCCGCTTTGCTGCCAGTGAAGAGGCGAATGGAGCGCCGTCCCTCAAAGAAGCTTATCTGAGAGCAACGGCAGAAGATATTGTCATCATTCAGAGCCCCGTCGGGCTGCCCGGGAGAGCAATTCGAAACACATTTACAGATGAAATCCTTTCGGGGAAAGTAAAATCCCCACAAATATGTGAGGGTTGTTTAAAAAAATGCACAGCAACTTTTTGCATAAAGGAGGCCTTGATCAATGCCCAACAGGGTAATTTAGATCAAGGACTGATTTTTTCAGGACAATCTATTGAAAAGATAACTGAAATCCTACCTGTAGCGAAAATAATCAGTGATCTGGTTAATGAATATGAGGAAATGTGATCATTAAAAAAAGAGGATGGAAACGAAACCATCCTCTTGATTAGTACTAGAGTTTTCCACTATTATTTGCCATGTTACTTTCGGCAAATTCAATCATCTTTTTAACCATATTTCCGCCGATTTTACCGCCAATTTGGCCGCCAATCCGGCCGGCATCCCTTGATGTGATGTCTCCGTTATATCCCTTGTTTAACTGGATGCCCAATTCATTGGCTACTTCATATTTGGCGTTGTCCAGATACTGCGCATATTCCTGCGGTCCGCTGTTCATGATACCTAACTCTTTGGAAACTTCATATTTTAGTTGATTCAAACCAGAATTTGATTTTCTCCCCAAACTAAATCACCTCTTTATTTTTTCTTATTTTAGTTTGTTCCATTCCACAGCGCAAATACGATGAAATGTTTTGCTATTCAGGCAAAAAAATGACTAGTATCTTTTATAAGGAAAAACGTAAAAAAAGATAAAACTAAGGATAATAAAAAATATATTCAATGTTCAAAAATGACATTTTTGCAGACAACCTTTTTCTTTACCTGGCCGGATAAAAAGCATAATCCATCTCTTTACTGCATAAAAAATGATATAGACTGTCTGGATTTTATTTGGAAAGGAGTTTCGAATCATGCAAGTTGCGCTCCCTTTGACAGAATCCAATCAGCCCACCCTCGTTCCGAAACAGGTGATTGGCCTAACAGCACTTCTACTGGCTGGAACTGCTGTAGTCCCCTCTAGTCCTTATGCCCTGCAGGAAATCGCCTCCTCGCGTCCTAAAGTTACGGCAGCTCCTGCTAAAATGGTTGACGAAAGCCCTATGCAGACCGACAATATTAGAATCATGGAGGAAAAAGCTGGCGAGAGCAGCTTTTCTTGTGTAAATGTCAGTACGCTTTCTCTGATGGAGGCAAACAAAGAAAAAGCAGAAATTCAGGCCGGCATCATAGCTTCGGTACTGACCTGGAAAGGGACTGCTTATAAATGGGGCGGCCGGTCGAGATCCGGTGTCGACTGTTCAGGGCTAGTCCAAAGAGTATTCCTAGAGAATGGAATTCAACTTCCAAGGACATCGTATGCACAATTTAGAGAGGGGGTTGGAATACCCAAAACAAGATTAGAACCTGGCGATCTGATCTTTTTTCATACCAACGGAGCCGGAGCAAGTCATGTTGGAATCTATCTCGGTGATAACAAGTTTATTTCTGCGGCCAAGCATTGCGTTCAGATTTCTTCACTGGATGAACATTACTGGGCGGAGCATTACCGGGGCAGCAGAAGAGTGATCGCATGACACTAAGGACAGTCATCTGCCAAGTATGTTGATTTAAAAGACGGATTCTTGACAGAAGAATCAATAAACTCTATAATCAAAATAACCTAAAATTTAGGCAAATCGCTGCAAGGGAAGGTATTGCCTCTCGTCTCCATGGGGATGGGAGGTTTAGTTTATTTCAGATACTGGGGGTAGAGTCAGATGAAGATTCTGGTGAATAACAAAGTGGCAGAGGCTGGAATTCAACTGCTGCGTGAAGAACATGACGTGGATACATATTGCACATTATCTCAGGAAGAACTGATCAAAATGATTCCGGAATACGATGCTTTGCTTATCAGAGGCGATACGATTGTCAGCAGTGAAGTCATTGAAGCCGGTAGGAATTTGAAAGTAATCGGAAGGGCTGGTCTGGAAGTTGAGCATATCGATATTCAGGCAGCCACAAAGCAGGGGATTGTTGTCCTGAATGCCCCTCAGGGCAACAGTGCTTCTTCCATTGAATATACCATCGGGATGATCCTGGCTTTGGCCAGAGGGATTCCTCAAGCTTATTCTTCTGTTCAGCGTGGAGAGTGGCAAAGACAGAAGTTCCTGGGAATGGAGCTGAAAGACAAGGTCTTGGGTATCATTGGACTGGGACGGGTCGGCATGGGCGTAGCAAAAAGGGCCAAAGCTTTCGATATGAAAGTGATTGCTCATGACCCATTTTTTAGTGATGATAAAGGCAGAGAGATGGGAATTGAGCTAGTGAATCTGGATTTGATCTTCAGCAAAGCGGATTATCTGACGCTGCATATTCCAGCGACAGTTGACACGCGCAATCTGCTGAATAAAGATGCGTTTGCCAGAATGAAAAAAGGTATTAAGATTATTAACTGTGCCAGAGGCGGGATTATTGATGAGGAAGCTTTGGTCTGGGCCCTGCAGGAAGGAATTGTTTCCGGAGCAGCTTTGGATGCGTTTGCTGAAGAACCTCTTCGGCCAGATCATCCGCTGATGAAGATGGAGAATGTGGTCTGCACTCCTAGGCTTGCCTCCAGGACGCAGGAGGCTGAAAATGAGGTTGCGGTTTGCGCAGCCCGCGGAGTGCTCGCTGCACTGAGATCCGAACCGGTTTCAACTTCACTGAATATTCCGCCTGTATCACGAGATGTCATGAATATGATCAAGCCTTACCTTCACTTGATGCAAAAAATGTGTATTCTGGCTGTCAAACTGACGGAAGGAAGAATAAAAAATATTGAAGTCCGCTATAATGGCGATATCAGCACTGCGGATACCAAAATGCTGACGCTGGCAGCCATAAAAGAGGTCTTAAATCCAATTCTTCAGGAAGAGGTCAATATTGTCAACGCGCCTGAAGTTGCGAAAGAACGCGGTATAACCGTCAAGGAGATCAAAAGCAAAGAGGCGCAAAGCTTTGTTGATCTGATCAGCATTACCATTAAAACTGATTTAACTGAGCATAAGGTAGCAGGTACGCTTTTTGGCAAAAGTGAACAGCGGATTGTGGAGATCGACGATTTCAGGGTTGAAATAGATCCTTCGGGATGGTTCCTGCTTATCTCGCATGAGGATTATCCGGGGATGATCGGCAAAGTCGGGACTGTATTGGGTGAGCATAACATCAACATTACCAGTATGCAGGTTGGCAAAATCAGTTCCATGAGCAGAAACATAATCATTGTCGGTATTCAAACCGAAGCCGATTTGGAAGTCATCAGTAAATTGAAAGAGATTAAGGGGACTGAAAATGTTGAAGAGATTTTCTTCAATAAATATCTGTCCTAAGGGGAGATCGGCATGAGCATCAAGTTTGGCACGGCCGGAGTGCCTTTGTCTTCCAAGGAAACATCCACGGAGGCCGGAATCCTAAGAATCAGGGAACTCGGAATGGATGCGATGGAAGTCGAGTTTGTTCACGGGGTCAGAATGAAGGAAGATAAAGCGTTAAAGACCGGGGAGACTGCGAAAAAAGAACGCGTATCCCTGTCTTGTCATGCGCCTTACTATATCAACCTGAACTCTAGTGAAACGGAAAAAGTCGAGGCAAGCAAAACAAGGATTATTCATACGGCCAGGATTGCCGGGATACTTGGGGCCGGAAGCATTGTTTTTCATCCAGCTTTTTATTCTGGGGATACCTCGGCTACCGTCTTAGCCAGAGTGGTCAAAGAACTCAGCGATGTCCGGCAGGAACTTGATCAGGAAGGCAACCAGGTCATCCTGAGGCCTGAAACGACAGGTAAACCCTCCCAGTTTGGCGATCTCACGGAAACGATCAAAATAGCACAGGAGGTTCCGGGCGTATTGCCCTGTATTGATTTCAGCCATCTGCATGCCAGAGCCAATGGTCAATTCAACAGCTATGACGAGTTCTGCGCGATTCTTGAGCAGACAGCCGAAGGGCTTGGTGAGAAGTGGATAAGCAATGCGCATTTCCATATTTCCGGGATTGAATATGGTCCAAAAGGCGAAAAGAGACATCTCGTTTTGCAAGAAGCTGACCTGAAATTCCGGGAAATCCTTAAAGCTTGCCTGAGCTTTGGCATCCAAGGAACCGTGATTTGTGAAAGTCCGAAGCTTGAGGAGGATGCTCTGATCCTGCAAAAGACATATCAGGAGCTAAAGGCGGAGCACTGATGAAGAATTTATTTGACCGTTTTGATAGGCTTAACTGCGACCACAGGGACATTCCTGGTCGTCAGCGTCGGTTTGCCTGTCTATATGCTGATTTGATCCACAGGAGTTCTCTCACTGGAACCCATTTCTGCCAATAATATTCATGCGCTTCTCTTAGCTGAATTTGCTTGTGCCTCGACCCTCATTGCGATGGGTGCGGTACTTGGACGGCTGCGTGTTTACCAGTACGCGATCCTAGTATGGTTAGACGTATAGCATAGTAAGATCGTATCGTGACAATGCATGCTAGGTTGTCAAGCTTTCAGTCCAAACCTTGACCGGAATCGGCTAGGCTTGAGCTCCCATTTTTGGTAATCGAATTGTGGCTATCGCAGCTACTGGAGTCAACACTTGAACTATTTTATCTTTGCCTTTCTTTATTTTGCCAGGCGTGGGCAATTTTATTAGACGTTTGGAACATTTACTGCCACACACTCCCTAGGCTTTCCGGTTTTTAGCAGCTCAGGATAAACTAAAGCAATAATCCTACACATCAGAAAACAGTGCAGCTCCTAGTACATCCACAATAACAGTTACCAATGACACGGTCGTAGTAAGCTCTCTCGTTGAAGGAGATGTAGTCAATGTTTATTCCGTAGCCAGTGGCGGTACACTTTTAGGAACAGCAACAGTGGATAGCGGACAAACTTCAGTGACAGTAATAATCCCGCAGATAGGCTCTGCAGCTGGTAATGTGTATGTAACAGTGACCAGGGCTAATAAACTGGAAAGTGCGAAAACCACCAAAGCCTTTAGCGCCGAGTAAGTTGAATAGAAAAGTATCAATTTAAAGCCAAAAAGATGTAGGGACAATAGAGAACTAGTCTTGTAGAAGATTATGGCTCGAAATAATAAGCAGTATGATCTAATAAGGCAAATCCTTGCATAAAAACGTTGATATTTGAAATGTATACTTTGCCGCCAAGGCCATACCAGCTTTAGGCGGCATCTTTTTTGTCTACTCAAGGCACGTTGAGACGATAATAATGATGACGTATTATGGTCATAAGGACAAAAAAGTTGTTCATAGATTGTTTACAATTTATTCACGGGAAGTTTACATCTTGAGTTTAAAGTATGGTTGAAAAAGAAATCAGATATTTGGAATTTGGCATCAAATTACATAAAAAGTGATCATAAGAAAAGAACAGGATTTTGTAAGTGTGAAAAAAAGAGGAGAAAAATATGAAAAAAACCATTTTTATTCTCGCTTTAATCGAACACTTTTAATTCCAGCTGGCTCTGTATTTGCTGCAATAAATGGCGATTGTACTCGTGATAAGGATCAAATTAAGTTGAAATTGAATAATGGTTCCTGTCAAACAGCCTTGAATGGGACCAGCGAAATCGTGACATGATCAGACTTCATCTCCGTGACGGTTCATGCCAACTGGTTTAACAAGCAATAGAAGACTCTAAATCAGCTTTTAAAAAGAGCAACTTCTGATCACTTATACAAAAACGAGGTAATAAGCGAGAATCCACCAAACTACTGTCAGTGGATTCTCTCATTCTAACTATGCCACTTCTATTGCCCCTCATGCTCTCAAAAAAATGATTTTTAAAAAATTGCTAGAATTATTAAGAATAAATGAAAACAAACGTTTTTTAAAACATTAGTAAAAAATATTGATAAGGGGTATGGGCGATGGAAAAAGGCACAATTCTAGTTGTTGATGACGATAAAAATATTTGTAAGTTAATGGATCTCTATTTAAAAAAAACAGGATATGACACTATTATGTGTCACGACGGAAGTTCTGCAATCGACCTGCTCCAAAAGACAAAAGTTGACTTGGTTTTATTGGATATCATGATCCCTTCGATTAATGGCTGGGAAGTATGTAAGCTGCTTAAAATGGAGAAGGATATTCCAGTAATCATGGTAAGTGCCAGGGATATGGTTTCAGACAAGGTTGCCGGTTTTGATGCCGGTGCCGATGATTACATCGTTAAGCCCTTTGAACCTGAAGAATTGTTGGCCAGAGTAAAGGTAAGGTTAAAGCCCCATACCCAACCTCAAGAGAATAAGGGCAATATTATAACGATACATAATCTGATTATTGACATGAATCAGTACCAAGCAAGTATTGATGGCCAAGGTGTCGAGTTGAAACCAAAAGAAATTCAGCTGCTCAGTTTCCTGGCTCAAAATAAGAATATTGTATTTACAAGAGAACAACTATTAGAAAGAATATGGGATTATTCTTATTTGGGCGATACCCGCACGGTTGATGTTCATATAAAATGCCTAAGGGAAAAATTGAAAAATGATTCTACCGGCTGGGAGATTAAGACAATCTGGGGCGTTGGTTATAAACTGGAGGTTAAATAGGATGTTCAAAAGTATATTTAAAAGTATATTTAAAAGTATATTTGCCCGCCTCTTAACGACCTATCTCCTTATTACTGTTTTAGCTATAGCTTCTATGACACTGATCCTGGCGATTGTTTACAAAGACGCGGTTTTTTCAGAAAAAAAGGAAACACTTGAA
Source organism: Dehalobacter sp. 12DCB1 (assembly GCF_004343605.1). Lineage (GTDB taxonomy): Bacteria > Bacillota > Desulfitobacteriia > Desulfitobacteriales > Syntrophobotulaceae > Dehalobacter. The sequence goes on along the minus strand of NZ_POSF01000013.1, from coordinate 36,394 downwards.
TTGGTGGCCCAAAAAGCCAACCAATTGACCCAGGATTATTACCAGCATCAAATTTCTGTGCAAGAACTGAATTCAGAAGTGAATGGTCTTGCATATGGTACTGCATCGATTATTTATATCTTAAAAATTGACGAAGCACAATTTTCCAAACAGCAAGGATTGGCTCTAAACGGATTGGATGAGAGTTTTGTTGCCAGGAATGTCAAACTGGTACTCCAAGGGCAGAAGGTTTTTCAGCAAAAGGAATATTCTAAAGATTTTGCCGATTATGTTTTATTTGTAGGGTACCCTTTATCGATTAATGAAAAAATTGAGGGCGCAATTCTTATTCTTTGCCCCGTAAGCAATATCAACAAAAGTGTTGCCCAGATGTATTTAATTATCCTGGCAGTTGGTGCTGCAATGGTTATTTTAAGCCTTCCGTTCATTTATTATAATTCCAGGAGAATTTCCAAACCAATCAAAGAAATGGATGCGGCTGCCCGGAAAATTGCCCAAGGGGAGAAAGCTGATCCCACAGTGGTTGCATCGCAGGATGAAATCGGCAGGCTCTCTGATTCTTTCAACTATATGAAAGAACAGATTGATAAGACAGAAAAGATGAGAAACGATTTGATTGCGGATATTTCCCATGAACTGAGAACCCCCTTAACTTCAATTAATGGATTTATCAAAGGAATCGTCGACGGTGTTGTTGAACCAGAGGATTATCAGGAGTATATGTTCCTGATTCGGGAGGAAACCCAACGCCTGATCCGCTTAACCTCCGATCTTCTGGATTTGGCAAAGATTCAGTCCGGTAGTATAACTCTGCAGAAAGAACGTATCGAAATAGCTGTATTAGCTGAAAGTGTATTGTCTGTGTTAAGAAGTCCGGCTGAAAAGAAGCGGCTGTCCGTTATTAATAAGGTTCCCTCCGGGCTTTATGTTCTTGCTGATCCGTCTTCTTTGAAACAAGTGCTGATCAATATCCTCAGCAACGCTATTAAATATACCCAGGAGGAAGGGCAGATTATTATTGATGCGGGACTGAATAACCATGAAGTCTGCTTAGCTGTTCAGGATACCGGTTTCGGTATTGCTGCTGCTGATTTGCCCTATATTTTTGAAAAGTTCTACCGTTCAGATAAGGTCCGCAATTCTGATGATAAAAGTACAGGTCTGGGGTTAGCTATTGCCAAAAATCTGGTCGAAGTAAACGGGGGCAACATTTGGGCCGAAAGCGTTGAAGGAAAAGGGACTTCTCTGACGTTTACTCTTCTCTCTATAGAATAATTTACTTGGGTGAATTTTCACAAATTATTTACATTTTGCTTATTGGGTGTTTACATTTAAAAATTATATTAGGCTTAACAAGAACAGCTAGCTGAATTGATATCCCATTTTGAAAGAGGGGTGGACAATGAAGAAAAAAATAATTTGGGTCAGTATTGCTGCAGTATTGCTTATTTTCAGCTGCGTTGCCTGTGCCAAAAGTTCTTCTGGTTTGCCGGCTAAACAGGCAGCTGACAGCCAGGCAGCTAACTCCGGCCAAACGGGGACGTCAAAGGAAATAAATCCCAGCTCAACCAAGCAATCTTTAGACGGAACAAACAGCGGGGTCTCGGTCATAAGCAAGTCCGACAATGTTTATACGGATGCCCAAAAGCAGCAGACCCTAAATGAATTATCGGGGGAAATTGATAAACTGATTGAGAGCATCAACAATCTGGACGAAGCTCAAGATTCTGAGTTAACATTTGATCAATAAGGAGAGAGTTATATGAAAAAGTTATTAAGTATAGTAATTGCCGGAATTTTACTTCTGGGAACAGCGGGTACAGCTTTGGCTGCCGGACAGGCGACCGAACAAACTTCGGGTCAGACGGCGGGAGGAACCTCCGGACAGGGTGCCAATCAGGGCAGTACAACGCTGCAGGACAAAGGAAATACGGAAGCCTACCAGGCCGGAAAGCTCCAGTTTGAACAGGCTAGGCAGCAGGTAAGGTTAAACGCAGGTTCAACCACAGGTTTAAAGACCCAGCTCAATGATTGTTCGGAAGAACTAAAAGCCCAAATTCAAAACAAACTTCAAAACAGAGCAAATATCAGTGCTGAAGAAATGGCCAGAATTAAACAAGCAATCCAAACTTGTCAAACAGAACGCCAGCAAATTATGCTTGAACATCAGGGGAAGATTCAGGAACAGGTAGCTCTGCTGAATCAGGCTAAATTACGGGGCGATCTTGAAGCTGCCAATACAGCAATGAATATGATTCAGACAGAGCAGCAAGCCAGAATAGCCGAATTGAATAAGGTTCTGCAAGAACTTCAGACACTATTGGATGATATCAGCTAAGGACTGCAAATCGATGCAATATCTTATTGGGAAGCCCGGCAATCAGGGCTTCTTTTTTAAATAATATTAAAAACGGTTAGCCTAATCCAGGTTGAAAATAATATAAAAAATAGTAAAGGTTTAGCAATTAACTAAGCAGGACCTTCAGTTATCATTGCGTTCCTGCTTGGAGGGCTGATCATGTCTCAAGTGCTTGGAGCCATGACCAGCATAACTATAAACCGCACCTCTCCCAGATCCTTTCGCGTTTACATAGAGGAATTTTTGGGGCCATCCCAGGTGCGCTCATTGGTTGGTTGGTATTTATATCTGGTATTTTAACCCTAAGTTCAGAAGCTCTTGCCTCCGGAATTTTTTTGCGGCTCTGGTTTCCCAGTCTGTCAATTTCTGTTTTTGCCCTTTTGATATTACTTCTGGTAATTGTGATCAATGCCTTGGGAAAAAGAGGATTCAGCTATGTCGAAAGCGCAATGGCTATGATCAAAATTGCAGTGCTGTTTATATTTCTCATATTCGGAGGTATATTTCTGTTTACCAAAGGCATTCCATTGACGCCGAATTCGTTTTCCAATTTCAACACTTTTTTTCCTAAGGGAATATCAGGTGGGTGGTATTATTTACGCTGATTTTTTACAGACTTATTTTTCATGACGGGCTGCCGAAAAAATTGTTACCGACAATCGCCAGCATCACTGCCCTTGAGACGCTCAAGGTTCAACTGTTTGCCTGGATAGCCACCGCTTTATTGGTTTTAACAGCTTTAGTGGTTATGACAGTTTTACTAAAAACTATTTGCGCATTTTTTTCCAATAAGATATGCGTACCGGATTAGCCATACAAGTATTAATGAAATATTCCCTGATTCTTTAAGACTAAAATGAGGGTAAAAATATGCCAAGACCAAGAAAATGGCGAAAAGTTTGCTGCTTACCGGCAAGCAACATTTATGGGCCGCTCAATTCAGATGTGACTAAAGATGATCTTGCCGTTATGTCTGTTGATGAGTATGAAACAATACGGCTTATTGACCTGGAAGGATTTACCCAGGAAGAATGCGCTATAAACATATGTCAATAATTCAGGGTGATTTTGTCGTTAAGAAAGTTACAAAAGGTTAAACAATTTGTTAACTATTCGTCCTGCTTGCTAAAGGGAAGTTCCATAGTAACTTTTGTTCCTTGCCCCAGTGAGCTTTCCATAGTAAGCTTGCAGTTTAAAAGCTCACTCAAATGCCTGGCTATGGCCAACCCAAGCCCGGTGCCGCCGCCTTTGCGCGATTTATCCGTTTTGTAAAAACGGTCCCAGATATAAGGAAGTTCTTCTTCAGGTATACCGGGGCCTTGGTCTCGGATGATTACTTTTAATTTATCTCTAAGATCTAAAGTTACGTTAACGGTAGTTTTTTTCGGAGAATATTTTACAGCGTTGTCGATAAAGATAACAAACAGCTGCCGGAGCCTGTCATAATCACTGTTTACAGGCGGAACATTTTGGGGAATTTCACAATGCATTTGTATGTCCTTTCCCGCTGCGATGGTTTGCATACTTTTAACTGTATCGGCAAGCAGGCTCGGAATGTGAACAGGTTCGAAATTTACGGTTATTTTACCGGACTGCAGGCGGGATAGTTCCAAAAGATCCTGAACAAGCCGGTCTAAACTCCTGGTCTCGGAAAGCATTCGGCTGTAATAGCGCCGGATATCTTCAGGCTGGTCGATTGTCCCGTCAGCCAGGGCTTCAAGTGATCCCCTGATTACAGTCAAGGGCGTTTTGAACTCATGGGAAACATTGGCAACAAAATCTTTTCTGACCTGTTCCAGTTTATCGATTTTTTCTCCGGCCTCTGTTAACCCTGAGGCTAAAAAATCAAGAGAATTTCCTAACTGGCCGATTTCATCCTGACGTTTTATCCCGGTCCGCGCGCTATAATTGCCGCGGGCCATTTCCATTGCCGTATTAGTCATCGCTTTCAAAGGGCGGGTGAAAAGAATCGAATAAAAAATTCCCAAACCAATGGCAATGAGCAGGGCGATTAAAAGACTGGCCAGCAGGATACGGTTTGTTTTATCAAGTACATTGGTTATACCTGTTACCGGAGTGTGTAAGAGAACGGAGCCGATTACCTGTTTATTGACGTCAAAAATAGGGACGCCTACAGTAATTGTTTCTTCCTGATATACGCTGCTAAAGCTTTGACTAATAGATTCTTGCCCGGAAAGAACGGTATTAATAACATTTTCCGCTTCTGTTGGGAGCTGTCCCGAGTAAAAAGTGTGAGTCTGTCCTGTTCCTGCTCCCATTCCCATACCACCCGTGCCGTAGCCCTTGCTCATCCCTTTTCCCATAGGATTATTTCCAGAATCATTCTCGGGGCCACTGAAAACCAGAGGATTATTTTGTCTGTCCATAATCCAGACTTTTGCATCTGTCATGGTATCTAAAAAACGCATAAAACCGCCAATACCGCGCATTTGACCGTTGCTTTGCAAATTGACCGCAACTATTTCGGAAATGCTGCGGGCGTTAGCCAGCATAGTCTGCTCCCGGCTATCTATTTCATACTGGCGGAAAACCTGTATGAAGATTAAGCCCAGGGTAAGCATTGAGATCAAGACAATCGAAACAAATCCGGCTGTTAATTTAAAGGTAATATTTTTTTTAAACATGTTTCACCTCAAATTTATAGCCCACACCCCAGATGGTTTTAACCTCCCAATTACAGGTATCTAAACATTCTATTTTCGCTCGGAGCCTTTTAATATGGGTATCGACTGTCCTGGCATCCCCAAAGTATTCATAACCCCAGACGCTGTTTAAAAGGTTATCCCGAGAGAAGACCTTACCAGGATTAGAAGCTAATAACCAAAGTATTTCCAGTTCTTTTCTTGTAAGGTTAACCGACTTGCCGCTTATTTTAACCGTATAATCTGAAAGGTTAATTTCTAGTCCGGGAAAAACAACGCTATTCTCGTCTATATTCTTCCTGCTATCGTCCGGTAAATCAATTCGTCTAAGGACCGCCCGGATCCTGGCCATAACTTCACCGGGACTGAAGGGTTTCACAATGTAGTCATCGGCTCCGATGTCCAACCCCATGATCCGGTCGGCATCCTCGCTTTTAGCCGTAATCATAATGATTGGAACATTGGAACTTTGGCGTATCTCCCGGCAAATTTCAAACCCGTCTTTTCTTGGCATCATAACGTCCAACAAAATCAAGGCGGGGGAATACTGAAAGAACTTGGCAAGAGCTTCTTCGCCGTTATAGGCAACCACAGGAATAAAACCTTCCTTGGCTGCATAAGTTTTTAGGATATCGACGATGTCTTCGTTATCATCGGCAATTAAAATGTACCTGTTCAATATTTATTCCCCCTATCTCCTATAATAATGGCGTCAGCTTTTTTTATATTATAACATCCTTATAATTAACGCATTTTTAGAATTATCAAATTTTAAGAATTATAGCATTTTAAACCGAAAAATTTGTGACAAAACTATGACGAAAGTTATGTCAAACTTAGTTTGAATTTTTGTCAAACTTTTGTCACATTTTCTTTTTAGAATGTGACCATAACAAACAAATCAAAACAAATGAAACGAGGTACACATTATGAAAAACATCAAAAAATTTGTTGCTTTGCTCACGGTAGTCGGGGTATTAGGAATTTCAGGCATTGTCTACGCCGCCGATTTAAAAACACCGGCTGATATCGCAGCAACAGTAACAGGCCAAACGCTTGACCAAGTTACCCAGGAAAGGGCCGAGGGGAAAACTTACGGGACAATTGCGCAGGAAGCCGGTAAACTCAATGAGTTTAAAACCCAAATGCTTGAACAGAAAAAAACTGTTTTGGAACAACGGGTAAAAGACGGGACACTTACCCAACAGCAAGCTGATCAGATTTTAACCAGAATTCAGAACAATCAGGCCCTTTGTGACGGAACTGGCAACGCGGGGATTGGCCAGGGAACCGGTGCAGGGTTTGGACAGGGTAAAGGAAACGGCTTAGGCAGAGGCAACGCTACCGGAAACGGTAGTAGTGCTTGCAATGGAAGCGGTTATGGCAGCGGAATGGGTATGGGAAGAATTTAATTTTATAGATATCTGTTAATCAAAGATATCTGTAAAATAAACGGGAAGCCGGGAAAGTAAAAAACTTTCCCGGTAATCGTTTCAGAAGGGAAAGAGGTGTCTTAATGAAGAGTAATAAAATTGCCAAGTGGCTGAGGATTGTGGTTTTAGTCGGGCTGCTGGCCTGGATTACGGTTGAAGGATATTTGCACCAGGCTCTCGGAGCGGCAAAAGCGGCTTCCGTACATGCCCTGTGCCCTTTTGGAGCGCTGGAAAGCTTATATACTATACTTTTCGCCGGGAGTTATATTAAGAAAATATTTTCCGGGACTGTTGTGCTGTTGGTATTGACTGTAATCCTGGCCGTTATTTTCCGGAGAAGCTTCTGCGGTTTGCTTTGTCCCTTCGGAGCGCTGCAGGAACTATTTGCCAGACTGGGAAAGAAGATATTCAAAAAACGTTATACTATACCGCTTTTTATTGATAAACCTCTGCGTTATTTAAAATATGTTATATTGGTACTAACCCTTGTTATGGCTTGGTATACAGGGACGCTTTGGATGTCGCCCTATGATCCTTATTCAGCCTATTCTCATTTAATGGTAGTATCTCAAACCATTCAGGAAGATGCTGCGGCAATTGTCGGATTTATACTATTATTCATAACTTTGCTCGGTTCATTGTTATATGATCGTTTCTTCTGCAAATACCTTTGTCCTGCTGGAGCTTTTTATGCCTTTATAGGAAAAATAAGCCCGACCAGAATTGAAAGGGACAATCAAATATGTATTAACTGCAAGGCCTGCAATAAGGCTTGCCCGATTAATATTGATGTCGCCAAAGCAGATAAAGTAACCAGTGCGGAATGCCTTAACTGCAATGAGTGTATTTTAGCTTGCCCGAAAAAGGGCGCTTTGGAAGTTAAAATAGCCAAAAGAAAAGTTCATCCTTTGGCAGCCCTGATCATGGTAATTGTTCTATTTTTCGGAACAATAGCCGTAGCAGAGGCCACAGGAAACTATCAAGTTACTTCAGCGCCACCCAAGGGGCAGACTGTTTCCCTGATCGAGGTCAAAGGTTCGTACACAATTGAAGATACAGCAAAAGCAACTGGCTTATCTTTGGCAGAAACCTATGAACTCCTGGGTATTCCGCAAGAAGTGAATAAAAATACTAAATTAAAGGATATTTCCAAGGTAGTACCGGAGTTCAATCTGGAAGAAGTGAAAGAGAAGTAATAGTATATTACAGTCGGTCAGGATATATTGGTCGGCTGTTTCTTTTTGTCTATTTCTTAAGGATTATAATTTGTATTCTGATTGGTGATTTTGTAAAGTTGCTTTGATATTAACTATTGACAAATGTACCGTATTTTTTAAGGATAAAAGATGTTATTAATCCAAATATGGTTAGAATTATCAGAGCAAACAGATTGGTTAGAGGCCCGGCCCAGTAATATGCCTTACTGCGTATCTCTGATGGGGTGAGTTTGCCTGCTCCACGTCTCGTCTTTAAGCCACACGTCCAGAAGATCGTAAACTTTATTCTTATAAATGATATACGTCTCCTTGTCATTAGGGGCGATCTGGAGCAGCTTATGCTTTACTTCCTTCATGGTTTGATCCAAGCTTTCACAGAGGAAGGCGATTTGGTTGGCCCTGACTTTGAGCGAAGTATTAATAAAGTTTGTTTTCATCCGCTCGTAGCCCTTGGCGGATGAGCTTTTTTGGAGCGATTCCAGCGAATCATTCAGCTGTCTGGCCGTTTTAGCGAGTTCTTCTTTGGACGTCTTGACGTTCTCCAATTGGACCTTCAGATTGGCGAGCTCCGCAGTCAGGCCGGTGATGATACCGCTTTGGTCTTCCACTGTTTTCTGGAGATCCGTGTTCTCCTGCAGGGCTAGGTCTTTTTCCTGTAAGGCCTGGTCTTTTTCTTGCCGGGCCTCCGTCCGTTCCTTGACCGCTTTCCTGAGTTCCTGATTGGTCATGCCCTCAATATCCATATCGATGATAAATTGTTCTCGTTCTTCTTCCGGGACTCCTAAGAGGATGACCGCCTGGGAGTATGTCAAATTCTGCACTGGTGCGGATTCTAAGTTACCGGCAAAAGCATCGGGCAGTTTGCTCCCATACTCTCTGAAGACCTTCATAAGTCTGTCGGCCGTACTCTGAGAGTAACTGACCGACTTCTCCAGCCACTTGCCCCATTCTCCATACTTAAGCAAGGCTTTGGCCTCCGTCAACCGCCTTCCAATCTCAACAGCGGCGGCAAGGTAGATCCTCTCCGTCTGGTATTTGATCATATTAATTTCAGCCGCGATGACATGCGGCGTGCGTCCGCTGATGATATCCGTTACTGTATTAGATAATGTATTTGTTACTGGATCAGTCATGATATCCACACTCCTTGGGGCTAATTTCACTCGTAGGATATGTGGCCAGGCTTGAAAGTGTGACAAGCTCAGTCGTCAGGCTTTTTATTTTAGGGAAGAAATCTTTTATTTCCCCAGATCTTTAACATTGGACAATCTTTCTCATAGTATATAAGGTCGGGAACGAACAAGCCCTGCTTGTCAACTGTTGAAGGGAGGGATAAACCATGGCAGTGACAGAAATAACGTTGGATTCGATCGTGTCAACAAAATACCAAACCGGGACTTCGCCGGCAGGCGGCCCGGTGACCCAAAAGAAAAGCCTGAATTATGTGAAGCCTACAGCCACAAGTCAAGACATCTATGATGTTGTAGCGGCTCTATCCAGTCTGAGCCAGTATCCACTGCTGAATGTTGTGCTCAGCAAGAACTGGGAGCTTACGAATGAATAAGCAGTGGGAAATCTGCCTGAAAGACTAGCTAGGTAAAGTGTAAATGCCAAGGCGATTGTCAAGGCAAATCTTTAGGGGGTGATTAAAATCGCGATTATTACAAGCAAGGTGTTAAAGCTAACTTTTCTTACTACCGGCGGCAAATCCTTCATTATTTCCGTCCCCCAGCCGAGGGTGAACCTGACGCTGGCTGAGGCCCAGACCGCGATGGAAATGGTTATAGCCAAGAATATTTTTAACAGCCCCAGCGGCGAACTGGCCACGATACGGGATATCCGGGTGATTGACATGACGACCAACGATCTCTATGATCCGCCGGTAGCGTAAGCAATTTGCCCATAGAAAAGGAGGCGCCTTTTGAACTGCACCCAGTTCTTAAGGCGCTGCCTCTTTCTTCGTTCTCTTCATTCCCAAACATCTCAGATAAAACATGAGCGGCCAGCTTACCCTCGTTGATATCCTGGATGGACAAAATGATACAAAATAAATGCTTCAGGCAGGAAAAATATGGAATGCGTAGAATCGCTGTTGTTGGAGGGATCATGATGAAAATAATTCAGGAAAAAGTCTTTAGAGCAAGTATTTTGACCATTCCGGGGATCGGTAGTCAAAGGCTGCGTCAGCTGATAGCCTATTTTGGGGGTGCTGCTGAAGCTCTGGAAGCGCCTGCCGGTGCTTTTTCCGAGTTAGCCCATCTCGTTTGGGTGAAAGAATTTCTGCAACACAGGGTCGAACTTAATCCTGAAAGGCTTCAGGAAAGACTTCAGAGGGAAGGTATATCCTTGGTCATGCCGGGAGAGTTCGTGTATCCGTATTTACTCGCTGAGTGCGCGGATGCGCCTCCCGTGCTGTTTTACAAAGGTGTGCTTCAGGAGCAGAAGGAGGGAATAGCGGTGGTTGGTGCGAGAAAGGCTTCACCCTATGGTAAAGCAGCGGCCTCTTTTTTAGCCGGCGGGATTGCCAGAGAAGGTTATGCCGTAGTCAGCGGCCTAGCCCGAGGCATAGATACGGCAGCGCATCAAGGGGCGCTTGAAGCCGGTGGGATTACTTGGGCCTTTATGGCCGGAGGGTTGGATACAATCTATCCGTACGAAAATAAGGAGCTCGCAAATTCCATCATCGAAAAAGGTGCGCTGCTAAGTGAGTATCCACCGGGTATCCCGCCCGAGCCAGGACAGTTCCCGGCCAGGAACAGGCTGATCAGCGGTTCGTCCCGCGGAGTTATTGTAGTCGAAGCAGCCGAAAAAAGCGGCGCACTGATTACAGCTGACTATGCCCTGGAACAGGGACGGGAGGTGTACGCTGTTCCAGGTCCAATCTTCAGCGAGCTAAGCCGGGGAACACATCAGCTGCTGCGGATGGGTGCAAAAGTAACGGAGGACATGAGGGATGTACTGAGCGAACTGGCTCCGTTCACACCCGAAAGCAGGCTAGCAGAAGTTCCGGCATGTCTGGAAGGAATGACTCGGGTAAGGTCTAAGGGAATGATGCAAACAGAATCGAAATGGGCTGAAATCCTGGGGTGTTTGAGCGATGTCCCGCTGCATATTGACCGGTTGGCTGCCTTATGCCCGCTTCCGGCTCAGGGCATTGCACTGGGACTGCTGGAGCTTCAGCTTGCCGGAGAGGTTTTGCAGCTGCCAGGCCAACATTATGTCCTTCAGCGTTAAAAACGTTATTCATATTTACAATATTTCGTTTTACCATTGTGGTTTTGAAAATAAATGGTATAATTTGTGTTGCTATTTTTTTTATGCATTAAATCTGAATGATGCATAGGATTAAGGAACATTATTTAATAATATTAATCAAATTTTAATCAATATAGATACAATAGAATTACATTGAGAGAAATCATGAGGTGAAGCATGTCGAAAACTTTGGTCATCGTTGAATCCCCGGCCAAGGCAAAATCTATCAGCAAATTTTTGTCCAAAAATTATCTGGTTAAAGCTTCCATGGGACATCTGCGAGATTTGCCAAAGAGCCAGATCGGGGTTGATATCGATCATAATTTTGAGCCAAAATACATTGCGATCAGAGGACGCGGCGATTTGGTCAAAGACCTTAAAGCTGCAGCTAAAACTGCCGACCGTGTCTTGCTGGCGTCCGACCCCGACAGGGAAGGTGAAGCGATTGCCTGGCACTTGACGCACTTGCTCGGTCTGAATCCCGAAGAGCTGAGCAGGATCGAATTTCATGAAATAACGAAACCAACGATTCAAAATGCCGTTAAAAAACCTCGCAAACTGGATATGCATCTCGTAGATGCCCAGCAGGCGCGCAGGGTTTTGGACAGACTGGTGGGCTACAAATTGAGCCCGCTTTTGTGGCGGAAAGTTAAAAAAGGTTTAAGTGCCGGACGTGTTCAATCTGTTGCGGTCAGAATGATCTGTGACAGAGAAGAAGAAATCCGCAACTTTGAACCGGAAGAGTACTGGACCCTGGATGCGGAATTTTTGTGCCAGGGAGGCAGTTTTGCCGCCAAACTGCTTCATAAGCAAGGCAAAAAGCTGACGATCTCGGGCCGCGAGCAGATGGATGAAGTATTGCGGGAACTCCGGGCAGCCGCATTCACAGTCGGAGAGGTAAAAACGAAGGAAAAACGAAAACAGCCGGCGCCTCCTTTTACGACCAGCAGTCTCCAGCAGGAAGCCTACCGCAAATTAAACTATACACCCAAAAAGACGATGATGCTGGCCCAGCAGCTCTATGAAGGACTTGATCTCGGGAAGGCCGGTACGGTCGGATTAATTTCGTATATGCGTACGGACTCTGTCCGGATTGCCGACACTGCCCAGGAAGAGGCCAAAGGTTTTATCATCGAGACTTACGGCGAAACCTATTATCCCGAAGAGCCGAGGAAATTTGCCAGCAAAGGCCGGACCCAGGAAGCGCATGAGGCAATCAGGCCAACATCCGCTCTCAGGACGCCTGAATCCGTCAAAGGCTTTCTCGGACGAGAGCAGTTCAAGCTTTACCGGCTGATATGGGACCGTTTTGTTGCCAGTCAGATGAGTGCGGCGGTTTATGATACGATTACCGTAGACGTTCTGGCCGGTGATTACCTTTTAAGAGCCAATGCTTCAGCAGTGAAGTTTCCGGGATATCTTACCGTCTATGAAGAAAGCACCGATGAACCGGAAAAACTGGATAATGAGGAAAACTGCCTGAAAGGAGATCTCTCGATCGGGCAGAAGCTGCAGTTAAGGCAGCTTCAGGAGAAGCAGCATTTCACCGAGCCCCCGGCGCGTTATACTGAGGCAACCTTGGTCCGGAAAATGGAGGAAGAGGGGATTGGGCGTCCGAGTACGTATGCACCGACGATTGAAACGATTCAAACGAGGGGCTATGTAGCAAAGGAAGAGAAGAAACTTGTTCCAACCGAACTTGGTGAAATTGTGATCAACTTGCTGAAAGAGCATTTTCCGGATATTGTCGACCAGGAGTTTACAGCCAACATGGAGGAAAAGCTTGACGATATCGAAGACGGAAAATCGGATTGGAAGAAGATTGTCGGAGAATTTTACGGCCCGTTTGCCGATACACTTGAGAAAGCTGAGCAGAAGATCGGCAAAATCAAAGTTGAGGATGAAGTTTCAGATGAAGTCTGTGAACTTTGCGGCAGGAATATGGTCATCAAGATGGGACGGTTCGGAAAGTTTTTGGCTTGCCCGGGTTTTCCTGACTGCCGGAATGCGCGACCCTTACTCGAGGAAATCGGCGTGAACTGCCCGAAATGCGGAGAAAAACTTGTCGTCAGGAGATCGAAAAAAGGACGTAAGTTTTACGGCTGCAGCAAATACCCGGACTGCGATTTTATTTCATGGGAGAAACCGGCACCTCACCCTTGTCCGGAGTGCGGCGGGGTAATGACCGAGAAAAGTACCAGAAAAAACAAAAAATATGCCTGCATCAATCATGACTGCAGGTTTACCGAAGAAATCAAGGAAACAGAATAAAAATGAGAATCTAAGAACGATACTACACGACTAGGATGGGTACTATGGCAAAAGCGACAATCATTGGCGCGGGCCTTGCGGGGCCCGAAGCTGCCTGGCAGATGGCCCAGCGCGGGATTGACGTCGATCTTTATGAAATGCGTCCGCTGAAAAACACACCTGTTCATCAAACGGAACGATTTGCCGAGCTGGTTTGCAGCAATTCGCTGAGGGCTGCCGGCCTTGAAAATGCGGTCGGGCTGCTCAAGGAAGAAATGAGGCGTCTGAATTCGCTGATCATGGCGGCAGCAGACCAGACTTCTGTACCGGCCGGAGGGGCTTTGGCTGTTGACAGGAATCTTTTTGCGCAAATGGTTACCGATAAGATCTCCGGTCATCCGAATATTAATATCATCCGCGAGGAAGTGAAAACGATTCCGGCGGACGAAAAAGTGATCATTGCCACAGGGCCGCTGACAACGGATGAACTTGCTGCGGATATTCTGCGGCTGACCGGGAAAGAGGCGTTGTCTTTCTTTGATGCGGCGGCGCCGATTGTCGATCTTGAGACCGTCGATCTATCCAAAGCTTTTTGGGCATCCCGCTACGACAAAGGTGAGGCAGACTATCTGAATTGCCCACTCAGCAAAGAAGAATATGAAACTTTTTATGAGGCCCTGATTCAGGCTGAAGCTGCCGAGGTTCAAGGTTTTGAAAAAAATCTGGTGTTTGAAGGCTGTATGCCAATCGAGGTCATGGCCCAGCGCGGGCTTATGACGATGGCCTTCGGGCCGTTAAAACCTGTCGGGATTATGAACCCGCATACCGGTAAAAAACCGTTTGCTGTGGTTCAGCTGCGGAAAGAAAATATCCAGGGAAGCCTTTTGAATTTGGTTGGCTTCCAGACACATTTAAAGTGGAGCGAACAAAAACGCGTGTTCAGGCTGATACCAGGCTTAGAACACGCGGAATTCGTACGTTACGGCGTCATGCACAGGAATTCGTTTCTGAATGCACCTGAAGTCCTAAATGCCGATTTTAGCTGCCGGGTGAAGCCGGATCTGTTTTTTGCCGGTCAGATTACAGGTGTGGAAGGCTATGTCGAATCAGCAGCCAGCGGTTTTTTGGCCGGATTGAATATGGCACGTCTGCTGAACGGACAGGATACGCTTGTCTTCCCGCCTGAAACAGCGCTTGGCGGACTCGCCCGCCATTTAGAAGGTTCGCCCAGTGTTCATTTTCAGCCGATGAATATGAACTTTGGTTTAATCTCTCCTCTAGGAGAACGAATCAAAGGAAAACGCGAAAAAAATACAAGGTTATCAGCAAGGGCCCTGCGCGAACTGGAAAGATTCATCGAAGAAAAACAACTCTAGTACATTGATCTTTTAATAATTTGACAAATATATTTATTTGGGTCTGGTCTGCGCGCCACATTCTGCTCTCGGCAGATAGCGCCCTCCATGGCGAGTCGCTCTTTGCCATCCATGGCATCGCGACATTAGGCCATCCGTGGCCGTCAAACTGCCGCGCTCCGCATCCATGCTCCGCTCACGCTGGAACTGTGGCACGCAGACCTAATATGGGGTAATCAGGCTCAGGCTTGAAAGAAATTATTTGAGTAATGAATTTAAGAATGTTGTATTCGTGTCAAGTACGTCAGGATAAAAAAGTGTTCGACTGGCCTAATGCCGCGACGCCATGAAAGGAAGGAGCGGCGATTTCAGGTAATCCGGGAGGATCATCATGATCGTTTCTTTGCAGAATGAACAAGTCAAGCATGTGGTATCCCTGCATGATAAAAAAGGCCGTAAAGAATATAGGGAATTCCTTGTAGAAGGCAAACGTTTTGTACAGGAAGCCATTCTCAGGCAAGCGCAGCTTAAGAAGGTTTATTATACGGCCCAGGACGCGGCGATGGAACCATCAGATCCGCCGCATCCTTTAAGTATTTCCGGACTCGTGACGGAGATACGTACGCTGGGAATAGAAGCGGAAGAGGTGTCTGAAGCGGTCATGCGCAAAATGAGCGCTACAGAAGAGCCACAGGGCATCCTTGGAATCATCCGGAGAACTGAGTTTGACTGGCAGGATATCTTGATTGAGAAAGATACCATTCTTCTTGTCGTCGACGGAATCCAGGATCCGGGTAATTTGGGTACGATTTTAAGAACCGCCCTGGCCGCAGATGTCAAGCAAATCATTTTGACCAAAAAAACCGTGGATCTTTATAATCCCAAAGTTCTGCGCAGCAGTATGGGCTCCGTTTTTTCCGAAGTGATCCTAACGGATAAAACACCTGAAGACATAGCAATTTATTGCAAAGAAAAAGAGTGCTCGATGGTCGTATCCACCATGGGTGGCACTTCCATATTTAAGACGAACATTCGTGAAGACTATCCTTTGGCATTAATTATGGGGAATGAAGCAACAGGACCGTCAGCTTTTTTTATGGAAAAGGCCGCTAAGCATTATTCTATTCCAATGTTTAACAACGTTGAATCGCTGAATGCATCGATGGCTGCCGGAATATTCCTTTATGAAATGCGAAGACAGGGACAATTCTTGTAAACCATGATTGAAAATGATATAATTCTGATCAGGCAAAGAAAACAATAACTTTGCTTTCCGGACCTAAGCCGAGGAAAGGTGGGCTCAAAATGTCAGCGCCTGATTATTTTTGGAAAGCCTTCGAGGCAACCGGTTCTCCCCAATTATATCTTTTGTACAAGAACAACGACAAATTGACAAGTGACAATGAACGGAACAAAAGGCAGGCAGGCCTCTAAAGGGAGGGCCGACCCAGACTGAAAGTCGGCCAGGCAGGCAGCTACCTCAACATGGGAGTCTTGAGGTTGAAGTTCATTCCGGGAGTTAACCGGTTGGCAGCCGTTACCAGCTTATTAAGTGTGAACTGTGATTTGACGCATGGTCAAAAAAGGGTGGTACCACGGGAAACCTAACTCTCGTCCCTAGAGGACGAGAGTTTATTGTTTTTTTACATCAATTCATTGCTGAAAGGGTGACCACAATGCGAGAAGAAATAAAGAAGATTAAGGAAGATACACTGGAGCAACTGACGAAGCTGACTTCGTCGGAAGAGCTTCAGGAGCTAAAAGTTCGGGTGATGGGCAAAAAGGGATCACTCACATCCTTGCTGAAGCAGATGGGTCAGCTCAGCGCGGAAGAGCGTCCCCAAATGGGGCAGATCGTCAATGAACTACGCAGCCAGCTCGAAGATGCCTGGGACAAAAAATGGAAGGAATTCGAAAAGAACGCTTTGGAAAGCAGACTTAGGGAAGAACGGATCGATATCAGTCTGCCGGGGTATTCTCTGCCTCAAGGGCACCAGCATCCTCTAAGCAAAGTGATCGAGGAAATTGAAGATATTTTTATGGGTATGGGTTTTACGATCGCTGAGGGACCTGAGATAGAAACGGATTACTATAACTTTGAAGCCCTGAACCTGCCGAAAGACCATCCGGCCAGGGATATGCAGGATACGTTTTTTATCACCGAGGATATTCTGCTTCGGACGCAGACCTCGCCGGTCCAGATCAGAACCATGGAAAAACTAAGACCCCAGCTTCCGGTCAAGATCATTGCTCCCGGCAAAGTTTTCCGCAACGATGATGATGCAACCCACTCACCGATGTTCCATCAAGTAGAGGGGCTGCTGGTTGATAAGGGAGTCAGAATGTCTGATCTTAAAGGACTGCTTCTGTACTTCTCCAGACAAATGTTCGGCGAATCCCGCGAAATCCGCTTGAGGCCAAGCTTCTTCCCGTTCACGGAGCCCAGTGCTGAAGTCGATGTATCCTGCATGCTTTGCGGGGGTGCAGGCTGCAGGCTGTGCAAAGGGACCGGCTGGATTGAAATCCTGGGGGCCGGGATGGTCCATCCGCATGTGTTGGAGATGGGTGGATATAATCCTAAAGAAGTAACAGGCTTTGCTTTCGGCATGGGAGTAGAACGGATTGCCATGCTGAAATACGGGATAGAAGATATGCGGCTGCTTTTTGATAATGATATCCGCTTCCTGGAGCAGTTCTAGGACATTGATCTTTAAATAATTTGACAAATATAATCAGTTAATAACATGTTGATGTACTGGAGGATGCTCTGATGAGAGTAAGTATGGAATGGCTAAAACAATATCTGGATATAGACTTAAGCCCTGAGGAGCTGGCAGAGGTGCTGACAAGAGGCGGGATCGAAGTCGGAGGAGTAGAATCGTTAAATAAAGGTTTTACGGAAGTCTATATCGGTGAAATTCTGGATATCCAGGCTCATCCCGATGCCCAAAAACTGCAGGTATGCCGTTTGAATACCGGCAGGGAAGAACTGACCATTGTTACGGGTGCCTCGAATGTCCTTGTAGGGGATAAAGTGCCGGTAGCTGTTCCGGGAGCGGTGCTTCCGGGAGGTAAAGAGATTCAGCCGGTAGAGATGAGAGGCGTAAAATCATATGGAATGCTTTGTTCCGACAAGGAACTTGAGATTGAAGCTGTCGGTCAGGAACGCAGCAAAGGCGGGATCCTGATCCTGTCTCCTGACGCGCCGGTCGGTGAAAGCCTGGAAACCTATCTTGGTCTGCAGGACAGCGTCCTGGAACTGGAACTTTACCCTAACCGGCCGGATTGTCTGGCGATGGTCAATGTTGCGAGAGAGGCCGGAACTTTGCTCGGGAGAAAGCCTGTTTTGCCGGAATGGGCCCGGGAGGAAATGCCTTCCTGGCCGGAAGATGTCAGGCAGAAGGTTGAAATTGAAGACCCGGAGCTTTCCTGGCGTTATTCGGCCCTGTTGGTGGATGATGTCGTCATTCAACCCTCGCCGCTTTGGATGCAGAACCGGCTTCGGGCTGCCGGAGTCCGGCCGATCAATAATATTGTCGATATTACCAATTACTGCATGCTGGAAATGGGACAGCCGCTTCATGCGTTCGACCGCGATAAACTTCAGGGTACGGTCAGGGTCCGCAAAGCTAAACAAGGTGAAACCATGGTCAGCCTGGACGGCATCGAAAGAAAACTGGAGCCGGATATGCTGGTGATCGCCGATGATAACGGGCCGCAGGCCATTGCCGGGGTCATGGGCGGCCTGGAAAGTGAAGTGACCGGCAAGACCTGCAGGATCCTGTTTGAATCAGCACATTTCCTCGGTTCGAGTGTCCGGCGCACCAGCAGAAAGCTGGGTCTCCGTTCGGAATCTTCCAGCCGTTTTGAAAAAGGGGTTAATCCTTACTGGACAGTCCCTACCCTGGGCAGAGTGGCAGAATTGCTGCTGGAGCTCGAGGCAGGCGTACCGATGTCCTTTACGGAAAAAGTCTGCGCGCTTCCGCCCAAGGTCCAGATTGAAATAGCGGTTTCCGCGGTCAACCAGGTTCTGGGTGTGGAATATACGGATCAGGAAATTGAAAAGGTGTTTGAAGTCCTCGACTTTGAATATCTGAAATTGCCTGACTGCCGGTACAGTGTTGACATTCCTTCCTACAGGCAGGATCTTAAAATTGAAGTGGATCTGATTGAGGAGATTGCCCGGATCATAGGCTATGATAAGATTCCTACCACCCTGCCGCAGGGCAGCCAGACGCAGGGGCGCAGAACACCTGAACAGGCTTTCCGGCGCAAGCTACGCAAGATCCTGATCAAAGCCGGGATGAACGAGGTTGTATCCTACTCTTTCAGCAATAAAGAAATGGATGATCAATGGGGGTCAGAAGGCCGGAATATCCCGCTCTTAAATCCATTAAGGGAAGAATTAGGAACGATGAGGACGTCACTCTTGCCCGGGCTATTGGAGATTGCGTCCAGAAATACGGCCAGACGCAACACCGATCTGCTGTTGTTTGAAATCGGCAATGTCTATTTGCCAAAAGAGCTGCCGTTAAAGCAGCAGCCTGATGAGGTATCGCGGATTGCCGGCTTGGCACAGGGAGAAAGCAAGCGCCATTGGCTGAATTCGCAGGTGAAATTTGACTTCTTCTATGTTAAAGGGATCCTGACACAAATCGCGGAAGAATGCGGAATGGAATTTGAATATCGGAGAATTGAGGAAGGCAAGTACAGCAGTCTGCTTCATCCGGGAAGGTCTGCAAGTATTTACTGCAAGGGGGAATCCCTCGGTATTCTCGGGGAAATCTATCCGCAGCTCGATCAGAAATGGGACCTACAGCGCCCGGTGCTGTTTGAGCTTGATTTTGGAGTGCTGTTCAAGAATGCCAATCTCACGGTTGTTGCCAAATCGTACCCGCGTTATCCGGCCATTCAGCGTGATTTGGCCGTTGTCGTTCCGGAAGAGGTATCCGCAGAAGATATTAAGAAAAAGGTAATAGCTTTAGGCGGGGAATTTCTGAAAGAAGTCGATCTGTTCGATGTGTATCAGGGACAGCCCGTTCCGGCGGGACATAAAAGCCTTGCCTTTACAATGCGTTACCAGTCTGCAGAACGAACCTTGAAAGATGAAGAAGTGAACGCCTTTAATTCCGACATCCTTTCGGGAATACAGCAGGAATTTGGGGCAAAATGGCGAAAATAAACAATCATGATGCAAGTTAACAAGGTACTAGACAGGAGAGCGGGTGAAGACAGTGAATCCGGAAGAACAAAAAGTATCGGTTCTAATATTCGGAGAACTTCATGTTATTCGCGGCAAGGGATCTGAACAATATATTAAAAAACTCGCCCATGATGTCGATAAAAGAATGGAAGAAATTGCGTTGAAATTCCCGAGGTTACCGGCACATCAGGTAGCTATCCTGGCAGCGCTTAATTTTGCAGATGAATTGGCAAAAATAAAAGAAGAACAGATGACGCTTCTTAACATGTTAGGAGAAAGCGGCGGGGAATAATTCTTTTTACATCTGAAGGTGATTAAGAAACGGTGATTAAGAAATGGTCGGTCCCGCTTATTATTCGGCCATTTCTTTATTATTTATTGAAGGCGCCCGGTCTTTGAGAAGGACTGCGCTATTTTGCTTTTGGTTATCAGGAAATGATAGAATAAAATGAAACAAACGGAGGTGTTACAATGAAAGGAATTGTCACTGTAATAGGGAAAGATAAAGTCGGAATCATCTATGGCGTTACCAAGATCTTGATGGAGAGAAATGTGAATGTAGAGGATATCAGTCAGACCATCATGCAGGATTATTTCACGATGATGATGCTGGTCAATCTCTCCAACATAAAATGCGATTTCAGTGTTTTGAAGGAAGAACTTGATGCCTTCGGCAAAGAGATCGGATTGTCGGTGAAGATTCAAAGAGAAGAGATCTTTGACTACATGCACAACATTTAACATATTTAACTTACAGTTAACAAGGGTTAACAAGTTGCCAGCCAGAATCAGGGGAAGTCTTTTGGAGGTAAATAATGAATCTCTATAAAAATATTTTTGAAACCACCCGCATGATCGAGAAAGAAAAATTGGATATCCGGACCATCACGATGGGAATCTCTTTACTCGATTGCATTGATTCCTCAGGAGAAAAGGCCCGCCAAAGAATTTATGATAAAATTACCAGGTTGGCACAAAATCTTGTCAAAGTGGGCAATGAAATCGAAACTGAATATGGCATTCCCATTATCAATAAACGAATTTCCGTTACGCCAATGGCAATCATTGCTTCCGGGAGTGAAGACGAAAGCTATGTCGAGTTTGCGAGAACGCTGGACAAAGCAGCCCGGGAGGTCGGCGTTAACTTTATCGGAGGCTTCTCTGCGCTGGTGCAGAAAGGCTTTACGAAAGGCGACAGAATTTTAATCGAATCAATTCCTGAGGCTCTGAATGAAACGGAACGGGTGTGTTCATCTGTGAATGTGGCCAATTCCAAAGCCGGTATCAACATGGATGCAGTCAAGATGATGGGAAGAGTCATTAAAGATACGGCTTATTTGACCAGGGACAGAGATTCGCTGGGTTGTGCCAAGCTGGTGGTATTTGCGAATGCGGTTGATGACAATCCGTTTATGGCAGGTGCCTTCCACGGGGTTGGCGAACCTGAAGTCGTTGTCAATGTCGGCGTCAGCGGTCCCGGCGTCGTTAAATGTGCGATGGAAAAAGTCAAGGGAGAACCATTGCATGCAGTAGCTGAGAATATCAAGAAGACTGCCTTTAAAATTACCCGGGCCGGCCAGCTCGTCGGCAATGAAGTATCCAAAAGACTGGGTGTACCGTTTGGTATTTTGGATCTTTCCCTAGCCCCAACACCGGAAATCGGAGACAGTGTGGCCAGGATTCTGGAAGAAATGGGCCTAGAGGCCTGCGGGGCCCATGGCACGACGGCAGCGCTGGCCATGTTGAATGACGCTGTCAAAAAAGGCGGCATCATGGCCTCCTCCTCCGTAGGGGGACTAAGCGGGGCGTTTATCCCGGTCAGCGAAGATGAAGGAATGATCAATGCGGCCAAATGCGGCGCACTGACCTTTGACAAGCTCGAAGCGATGACCAGTGTCTGCTCCGTGGGACTCGATATGATTGCGATACCCGGAGATACGAAGGAATCGACGATCTCGGCCATGATCGCAGACGAAGCCGCTATCGGCGTCATCAATAACAAAACCACCGCAGTTCGCGTGATTCCGGTATATGGCAAAGGGGTCGGCGATACTGCCGAGTTCGGCGGTTTGCTGGGCTATGCACCGATCATGGCGGTCAATCCATACAGCGCGGAAGAGTTCATTAACCGGGGCGGCAGAATCCCGGCACCGATCCACAGTTTCAGGAATTAACTGTTTTTAAATTTCTTGCGCTTCAATATAAGCAGCCTCTTCCAGCAAAGGGCTGCTTTGTTATTTTTAGAATTAATTTCCACATATTTTAATTTTTTAGAAGGATAGCAGTGAAATTTCACGAATATCAAATTAAAAAGTAACTGTTACCAAATTAAGTGCATTTCTGACGAACCAGATCAGTTTATCGAAGGAAGACTTGATGAAAGAAGTTTATAAGGCTGTTTGGATTTGTTGGGGGGCTGAAATGGAAGAACTAATTTCAAAGTATTTCCGAACCTAGTTCGGGAATACCGTAGTTCTACGACATATCGTGCAAAGACCGCGCCGTCCTGGTGCGGCAGAACAATTTAAGAAAATTTTTCGAGGAAATAGTAAATTATAATTAGAGAAGAGTAAATTACTTTAAAATATAAGAAGCAAATTTATTTTAGAGGATTGAACTGTAAATGAGTATTATAAATCGCTTATTACAACTGCGAAATAAACCAAGTCAAAAGCAAATTTTGGAACTTTTATCATGGTCAAAGCAGAATGCCAATATCATTGAACCATTAGACAGTATTAATTATGATATAAATAAACTCAATAAGCTTGATAAACTGTTAGAAAATAAAAGGGTGGTATATTTAGGGGAGGAAGATCACTGGATTCATGAAAAAACTGTTTATCGAATAATTATGCTCCGTTATCTAATTTCCCGAGGATGGAATTATATAGGGGAAGAAATCGGCTGGTCTGATGGCATTCGGATTGGTAAGTATATAGATAATGGACAAGAATCATATCTTGAAAAAATTGCAACTTACGGATATACGGGAGCACTTAGGACGGACCGTGAAGATAAGCCCCAAGGCATACTCAAAAGTTCTAGCGACAATTACCCTTTAGCAGAGTTTAAAAGTGAGCAATTATTCCTAACGAAAACATTAAAAGAAATTAACTTTAAAAAGAAAAAGATTCGGATAGAATCCACTTTTTTGGCTTTGATATTGACGCAGTTGCAGGCGGTGGATATGAAGATGCAGAAATACTGTTAAGCCCTTATAAACATAAAACAGCTGTGGTGAAAATATTAGAAATGCTTAACCGGATACCGGGTGAAACAATTAATGATGAGATAAGCCGTTTGAAGATGGTATTAGCTACAATAAAAGAACTAGAATTAAATTTAAAAAAATTTCTAGACGAAAAACAATATAACCTGCTTTATGAACATGTTTTAACTTTGCTTGACAGCTTTAAATTTAATCTTATCGCAAACTCGGCAGATACTTATAAACAACTTAATTTAGCAATGGCAGCACGTGAAAAAGCAATACATCGCCATGTAAAATTTGTTTTATCCATGATGAAACCCAGTGACAAACTTGTATTAATGGGGCACAACAGACATCTTTCCAAAGACATTTCTGCCATAAAAAATGGAGGGGCAGCACCTCCGGGTGGCGGGCATGTTCCGTCTGTCGGCACCTATATTAACCAATTGCTGCCGGGCCAGGTCTTTTCCATATGGCAATTGTTTAATCAAGGAAGTAGTTCACAGCCATATGTTAATCTGAATAGCAAGTATGTGAGCAGGCCTGACACTTTGAATGCTATTCTGGCGAAAATAGGGTCAAATTTTCTTATACCTACGGCAGGGCCGCGTTTGTTTGAAAAAAGTTTAGATATAGTTGGTATATATAACGCTGAATATAGAACAGCAATAACCAAGCAAGCAGATGCTATTTTTTTCATAGATGAGGTAAGCCCTCTTAGAAAATAATAATACTCATATTTTTTTGTCTAACTGTTTATAAACATTTAAGGCAGCGCGGTCCGTGTCGCTGCTGAGTCTGGGGGCACGATACGTCGTAGAACAGCCGGTTCCCGCCACTTGGAAGATGATGTATGTATAAGGGCGCGGCGGGAATGGCGGGACGTTATACGAAACCGTACGCATGGCCGCGCCTCCATGCGCGGATTATTCTGGAGGATAGCTTCTTTGTATAAAATTTCAAGAGGAGTACAGATATGCAAAAATTGATAGTAATTATCTGTATGGCAGTTTTTTTGGTAGTTATGCAGACGGGATGTAGTAATAATGCATCTGAAACGTCGTCTGCGCTGACACAACAGGAATCACTTTCGGAAACTCCACAAACGCCGAGGACAAATGCTGTTGAAAGTCCTCAAAATAATTTGCATTCAAATAGCTCGTCGGCTCCTAGTGAGGATATAGCGACCGTTCCTTATGACCCAAGTAAATACTTTACTGATGACGAATTAGTATTTACCGGAGGTGTTCGTCTAGAGATGAGCTATGAAGAGGTACTCGGAATTCTTGGTGGCTATGATGAGTTTTTTGATAACGCCCCTGGAGTGAAATCTTTTAAAAAGAACGGTGTCCTTTACGGCTTTTATGAAAGTGACGGTGTCTACCGCTTGAAGAATCTAAACTTGTCTGTATCTTCGAAGGAAGTCTTTCCTAGAGGAATCAAGGTCGGAGATAAGATTGAAGATGTGCTGAATAAATTCCCTGGAAATGATAAAACGTTGCGTAAATGGGCTTATCAAAATATCTATGGCGGGGATCATATGGAAATGTCCTATGCGAAATTGGAATTTAGAATGTATGATGAGTGTTATCATTTAACGGTAAAAACCCCAAAATCTATGATGGCAGTGAATTTCGACAAGAAAAATTGTGTGCGTTTCATAGAAATTTACGGTGAAGGTTTGTAAATAATATAAACCTTTAAAAAACAAAAATCTCTGACACCGATTATTTAATTGTAGTTGGTGTCTTTTTTTGTTTAAAATACTAAAATTTCTATCGATTAAAAAAATATATATAGTGCTTGATGCACTAAAATAAATGAGGATTAATAGCATCGCGCATATATCTTAACTTGATATTTTATGATTAAATTATCAATGAAAAAGTTTATATAAGCGGAAAGATCGTAGCCTGGTTCAGCTGGTGCTGCATTTTATTTATGCCTGCGTAAGCTTCAGCAAAATTATTGAAGAATATCGATGGTTTAGTACACTAGGCGATTTATGTAAGTCTAGCGTCTCTTTTATCTGCCGTATCTGAGAAAATCAATTTATGCCATTATCATTGAGGGGTTACTGCAAATATACTTGCACCTGCCTGTATTACGCCGGAAACCCTGATAAATGAAGGCTATGATCTGTGAAGAACCAGGAAAATAGTATCAAAACCGCCCTTGAATTTAATTAGTAGTATTCATTCGTTAGCCCTTAGAATAATCAAAATTTAGAACAAGGAGGGAATGCTTAGTAAGATATGTCAAATGAAATCAGTTATTTACCGCTGTTAATTATCGCTATTACCGCGGTCATCGTTCCTCTGATTTTAAACAAAGTAAAAATAATCACCATTCCGATCGTTGTCGGAGAAATTATTGCAGGCATGATTCTTGGAAAAAGCGGATTTAACTTATTTGATACTACGGACAATATTAATTTTCTTTATAATCTGGGTTTTGTGTTTCTTATGTTCCTGGCAGGTGTGGAAATAAACCTTAACTTAATATCATCTACTCGGCATCAAAGTTCAAGAACTTATGAGAGACCTGCAATTTTAGCTTTAACTGTGGCTCTTAGCACAATGGTCCTATCATTTGGATTGGCTTTTGTGCTCAAACAAGCAGGTTTAATATCCAATTATATCATTATCGGTCTCGTCCTTTCCACCACATCAGTAGGAGTTGTCGTTCCAATATTAAAAGAACGCGATCTATTATCTTCAGCTTACGGACAGGTCATACTTCTAGGGGCAATGTTTGCTGATATTATAACCATGGTTCTATTGTCGTTATATATAACATCGATAACCTCAGACTCGGTTTCAGAAATATTTTTAATTATCCTGTTAGTCCCCGCCTTCTTTGTCCTCTGGAAGTTGGGACAAAAAGCGATGAATTTTCCTGCTGTTGAAAAGCTTGCCGGAAAAAACGCTCAAATTAAAATCAGAGGAGCCTTTGCCCTTTTAATTTTATTCATTTTGCTAGCGCAGACCTTAAAAACAGAAATCATCCTAGCTGCTTTTATGGCCGGCTTGATAGTTTCTCTTCTTAATGACCGGGAAACTTCACCGATATATTCCAAATTAGATTCTATAGGGTATGGAATTTTTACACCATTTTTTTTCGTCGTTGTTGGTATTAACTTAAATATTACTGACATTATCCGTAAACCTGAAAATATATACCTTCTGCCCATTTTATTATTGTCGGTCTATTTAGTACGTTTTATTCCAGCCGTAATTTTACAAAAAGTTTTCTCATGGAGAAAAGCCCTAGCAGCAGAAGCTCTCCTCTCTTCAAGATTAAGTTTAGTCATTGCCATTAGTGCAGTTGGTTTAAACTATGGACTGATTGACGCCAGTTTAAGCGGAACAATTATTTTATTAGCTATTTGTAGTTGTATTTTGTCCCCAATCATATTCAATCAATTGTACAAAAACTGTAATTCTTAGTTGGGGGTGGTCATTTATTAATTTAAAACAAATTTCATCAATTACAATTCAAAATCATTAATAATCAAATTATATACGAGGTGAAAAGAAATGAATGAAGAAAACCAAAAAAGACAAGATCAACAGGAGATTCAGAAAAGCAAAACTGCACCCAATACGGCAGATAAAACCTTAAAGCCGTCGGTCACGAACGTAAGGTATAGCAAAGCCGCCCTTCAGAAATCCAATAAAAAAACAGTTCTCAAGGCCTCAGACCACGGTGCTGTCTTTGTCAAACGGCATGCGTATAACCCTGAAAATGCGACACAGTTAAGTTCAACAAAAATTGTTGGGCCCATTGAAAGGATCAGTGAAACGGATCAAGGGTTTCATAAAGCTGCCCGCGGTATTTATGGTGAGCAGGTAATAAAGGCTATAGTTAAACTTGGTGGCAAGCATCCGTTAATGGCTGCCCTATTCACCATGTCGCATGCCATCGGTGCGCCCAATTTTGTAGACGGGCCGGTAAGAGCGGAGAAACTTCCTTTGCCGCCGAAGGATTTGCTGGCGACCCATATTAAAGATCTCGGGATGTTTCTTGGCGCGTCAGAAGTTGGTGTTGGGCTGATGCCGCCTCACGCTTTCTATTCGGAGAAAGGTCCTCAAGTAGGCCAAGGACCCTATGATGCTTCGAAAACGACTCCGATAACAAATACGCATAAATACGCCATAGGCATCATCGTAGACCAGAGCTTGCCTACCATAACGAGTTCAACGGGCTTTGACGGAATTAGTTCAACCCAAAGCTATATGGCATATTTGAATTCGGGTATGATTGCTTGTTGTATTGCAGCTTATATTCGTAATCTTGGATATTCAGCAAGAGCGCATCATTGTGGAAATTATGAGCTGATAATACCGCCGGTAATGGTAGCGTGCGGTCTGGCTGAAATGACGCGTACCGGTGAATGTGTTGCTCATCCGCGCCTGGGTTTCCGTTTCAAGTCGGCCGCTGTAACGACGGATATGCCTATGGAACCCGATAAGCCCATATCTTTTGGTGCCCGGGAATTCTGTGTCACGTGTAAAAAATGTGCAGATGAATGCCCTTCGGGAGCTATTAGTCATGATGATCAACCTATCATTCATAATGGCTATGAAAAATGGAATACCAATGTCCAAAAATGCACGACATTCCGGGTTAGTAATAAGAATGGTGCGATGTGCGGGCGTTGTATGAAAGTTTGTCCGTGGAACAATAAGGAAGAAAGCTGGTTCCACTCGGTTGGAGTAGCCGCTGCTTCGAAGTCGCAATTAGCTGCAAGGCTATTAAAAAATATGGATGATTTCTTTGGTTACGGTACCGAAGTCATAGAAGAAAATAAGTGGTGGCTAGAATGGCCGGAACTATTTTAATGTTTAGATCGCTAGATTACAAAGCAAAGGAGCTGAGCGTATGGTCGGAATGATTTACTCTTTTTTTGTCGGGGCCTTATCAGTTTTAATTGAAATCGGAGTTAATAGTCTCACTTCTGCCAGCGGAAAGGTTATGACTTGGTACGGCTGGGTGCTGGTTTATTTGATTTATGCCTGCATCATAATGGGAACGTCCTTCGTTTACATTAATGCTGTGGGAAAGCACAAGGTTGCAAGGGCAAGAGGGGCAATGCTTCTCTTTGTAGGATCTGCAGTTGGTTGTTTAAGCCTCTGGGGGGTATGGCATTACTGGATGTAGCCCTAAGAATTAATGATAATGGAGATTAATTATGTACGTCAAAGCGCTAGACAAGCAATATTGTCTAGCGCTTTTGTTTATTTTAGTCGTTATTTAGATTCAATTTGTTTATGTAGTCTAAAACTTTAAAAGAAAACTGCAGGTGAAGTAAAAAATTAATGTCATCTAGATCCACTTCCATGATTTCTTGTATTTTTTCAATACGAAGGCTCATTGTGTTACGGTGAATATGTAAAATGTTTGCGGTTTCAATTAGTTTCTTTGAATTTTCAATAAAAGTATAGAGTGTTTGGGTGAAATTAGTTTTATTTTTCTGGTCGTAATCTATAAGGGTTAGGAGGGATGGATGACATAAATCTTTTAAGTCGGTGTAAGATGAGCATAACTCAATCACATAATTTATTAAATATTTTTCATATTCAAAGAAAACCTTTTCTTGAGAAGATTTTACGCCGATATCCATTGCTGTAAGGGATTGTTGGTAAAACTTATAGGTTTCAGTGAGGTCTTGAAAAGTGCGACTTAACCCGGCATGCAGGTTATTTTCATTAAGGAACCCAAACATATACTCAAAATCAATTTCGTGAAAGGGAGTATCGATACTCCTGCTAATCAGGATCACGACGTTATCCTCATAAATGATCGGTTTGCTGAAACTAATCAGACTTCCCACCATATCTCTAATGTAGGAAAGGGGAATATTTGCAAGGTCAAATTGAGAGGGCCTTATCGTAAGAATACATAAGTTTTTTTTGAAATTACAATCTAGATACATTAATCTTTCATTGATTACTTTTGAGTCCTTTATCTTTTTACTTAGCAAGTCAGCTAAAAAATATTCGTACATAATCCCTTTTGAGTTAATCAGAAATTTGTTTTTCTGCATTTCAGAGGAAATGACTTTGCATAAAAGTGTAAGAAGATCGATATCTTCATCCTTAATCGGTTGTAATACTTCCATGATTACAACTCTGCCGACAGTTTTTCCTTTAATATTGATACTTGACAGTACTTGGGAAACAGAGGGTTCCGATAGTAAAGGAAATACTGAATAATTACCATTGGAATGGTCATCCTTAATTTTTTCTTTAGATAAGAACAACACCGGAAGTTTGCTGTTGTTCACTTTTTCCAAAGCTCTTTTGTGTCTCATCAAAGAAACCGTTTCGTAAGAAAAAAAACCTTTTGTCGTCAGTTCAGTCCACATAGGATCATTAACCGTAATATTTTTTGTATAAGCAAGCAGCTTAAAACTTTTATCTAATACCATCATCGGGTTTCCTATTAATGGAAATGCCATATCGATGATATGTTGTATTCCCTGCCCCTGAGCGAGAGAATCTAGTAAAATTTCGGAATCAAGGGAGTGTTTGGTTTTATTGTTGAAGATATCCTGTATCGTATTAAACACTGCATTAAAATTAATTTCTCCCTCAATTTTCAATAGGTTAAAGGGTGGATTCTTTTCGAAGTAATCTGGTAAAGCCTCATCCGTTATCAAAATAAGATGAGTTCCGCCATGGTTGGCAAAAGTTTCAAGGTTAGCGTTAGTACTCATATACAGAACATCGGGTTCAAAGGTCTGCTTTCCAGTCTCTATGAGTTTCAAGGTCCGGATCGCAGATAGCCCATTGGCGGATTTATAGAGTTTTGGATTAAATGCATTTAATTTTTCCAGAAGTGTGGTCATGTAGATATCCAGCGGATATACCCCCCAAGTATAAAAGTCATATACTTTTCAGTTGGAACGAGCCTTATTGGTAATCTTCTTTATAGTATAGTACAAACTGCGAAGCATTTCATCTTATAGTCTTTAATGCATTTTAATTCTAAACAACCCACTGTATTTTCCCTTTCATAAGTCCTATAAAAAGAATTCTTTCGCCGCAGGACGCGGCGGTCGTGCGCGCGATTTTATATAACGTCCTGAGTATTGCCGACGCGTCCCATTCACATGAATCTTTACAAAGTGTTGGCAATACTCTGTTTAAGTGAAGTTGGTCGCCCCCATATTCAGGAGTCGCCACGGACGGCGACTCCTAAATCCCCACAAGTTATTCTTATTTTTGTCCTAAAGACTGAACTATGTAATAATCAATTTGTTTTATATCAAAATACTCAGTGTGTTCTAATAATGTTTTAATCACTATTCTTAGATAATCAATAGCTAGTTCAATAACTGGAATAGATGATTTTTCTAATGCAATTAATTCATTAGCCTTTTTCGGTACTCTACCATGAACAATATCGGATCGATATTTATATATTTTGGACATAGATTTATGTATGTCCAATGGAGTGTATTCACCATAATTACCTATTGATACTATTGCAGCCATACGGGATGTAATTTTATATGTTAATTCGCCCTTATCATCATCTGATAATAATATTTCTAATGCAATTATTGCGTCCAAAATTGAATCTTCTTGATTATCCCGCAAATAACATCTATTAAACCGATTGATTGCAATTTGAAGCTTATTTTTATCATTGCTTAAAATTTTATTAAACGCATTAGCAATTAATTTTAATTGTTCAGCTGTTAAACAATGTGTTTGTTTCAGCCAACCATATTTATCAAAATATTGAGGATAAGCCCTTACAGAGGTACCATAAACAGGAGGCAGAAATGCAGTATATCTATCAGCCCAGTTTTTGGGGATGCAAAGTAATTGGGCATATCCTGTATCAAAACCCGTTGCTAACCTTAACGAAGCAAAAAAGTGATTAATTAAATCATTTGGATAAGCACTTTCTTCGTGTATTGTATTATAAAATGATTCAAAAGACTCATTTTTAATTTCATAATTCTTAAATACTACCATATGAGTTGCACAACCTAGAACAGTATCATGTACTCCAGAACCATAGGAATTAACATCTATTCTTGCTAACTGAAATTCATCATTCATTTTAACAATTGAAACATTTTTGTTTATTTGATAATTATCAATCTCAAAATTCAACATTAGAATTGGAACAGCTATATCTACACTTAGCTTTTCTTCGAAATATCTTATACATTTTTCTACGAACATTTCTTCAAATTCTTTCTCATCAAAAATTTCATTATTATACATATGTAAATATCTATCTATTAAGCTTCCTAAAAACGAATTAAACAAATAATCTTTTAACTGAAAAACATTTTCTTCTTTATCTTTAATTGTTAAATCTATTTTAAAAGCGATGTC
Organism: Dehalobacter sp. 12DCB1; assembly: GCF_004343605.1. Taxonomy (GTDB): domain Bacteria; phylum Bacillota; class Desulfitobacteriia; order Desulfitobacteriales; family Syntrophobotulaceae; genus Dehalobacter. Next base: position 5,085 of record NZ_POSF01000013.1, on the reverse strand, counting down.
AGTATTATTAAGTAAAAACATTTTTAGTTCTTCGTAATTTGATAATGTGTTATATTGTATTTTATTTATATCGTCAGTGGATGAAGTAAAGATCGACTTATAGTCTGCTGGGCCTTCTGTAAAAATCGCGCTAGAAAAGTGAGGCATACCATTGGGGAAATCTGTATTTTTCTTAGGAAATTTATAATAAGTACTTATATATTTCTTTGATAATTTATATTCTAATGCTTTATTAATTCCATCACGTACAACTATATTAGTAAGCCGATAAAATTCCTTTATTAGATCACCACTAATTTTCGAATCCACAAATCTATTCCTCACTTTTATTTCTATAATTCAGAATTAAATTCTTACCCCGTGCCTGGACGGCCCGGCCTTTGTGACCAATTTCATTAACTACGTTCCGAGTATTGCCGAAGCGTCCCAACTACTTTCATTTTGGCAAAGTTTTGGCAATACTCTGTTAAAATGAAGTTGGTCGCCTTTCTGTTCAGAGTGGTCATGGACGACCGCCCCTCAAATCCTTTATTAACAATCATCCAAAATCATACTTTGTTTTGCGTGCTTTTATTTCTTCTTTCCCGATCAATATTGTCAAGTATTATTCTTTCAATCTTGACTGGTTCATCACACTCACTGTCCCTTGCTCTGTAATCACATCTTGGGCACACGAAGCCTAGCTCGTAAACATTTGAATATTGTATCATTGGTGTATCACAGTTTGGACAAAGAGCAGTTAATTCTGATATAACCCAAGCGTTTTTATAAGAATGCCACTTCCAGTCCCAAGTCCATTTCCATTTCTTAAATTTTCCTTCTCTATAGCTACAAAAGTCTGGTTTAATAGATTCTTCCTGCCTAAACTTAGCAATTAAGTAGATAACTAAAAATATAAAAAATATGCCTAGAATTACCCACCATACTTTAAGCTCTAAATTCAAAACATGAAGCACGAAGTTCCAAATTGCCTTAATAATTTGATAAATTGTACTAAAGATAGGTCTGTTTTTAAAATAGTCATATCCGATTGTAAGAAGTAAACTGAAAATAGAAGTCCCTATACTAATAGTCCAAGGGGATTTTAACATTTTTTTATCTCTCATCTATCCTACCCTCTTTAATGATTCTAGCTTATCTAAAATGATTAAAACGCTACTATAAACCTTAACTGTCCGCGGACGGCGCGGCCCTTGCGACCAATTATTCAAAAAATTGACCCAATTTCAACAATGGGTAATTTATTTAAAATTGAACTTGTTAAAAGGGTTTTCTTCCTTGGATAACTCTACCCAATTAAAATCGTACTTTTCATCATCCACCCATGAATTAGCTTCTTTTATACTAAATAGCGAGTCATCTACAAATGAATAACCCTCATCATCTGAATGGTACATCATGCACTCGTTATAGGTGAAAAATGCATTATACGAAAACTGAGAATAGAGTATACACAGGAGACCAGCCATAGATTCTAATAGATTTCCTAGAGTAGCGTCTTTGAAATTATTATGTCGATCATGTTTAACATTGTTGTATTTCTGATACCATTTTAATGAATATCCGTTTTTCCATTCTTTAAATGGTTCAAAAATCTTTTTACCTGACCTCCATATATCTAGCTTGACACTGTATTCTGAAAGCTTTGAACACTTTTCTATATTAAAATAATCAATAATATTTAAATTTCTTTGGTTATAGCCATTTGATAACAAAATCCCTTTACAGTTAGCTTCAAATTCAGTTGAAGTTCTCAGGAATAATTCATAAATTCTATGTGAATATACATTTAAATTTTCTTCGCTTGGTTCTACATATTCAAATATTTTTTTCAAATCATTTATGATAAGATAATAACCCCTACATAAAGATATTCGATCATTCGCATATCTAGGGTCTTCATAATATCCTTCGCTTCCAGGTCTAACAATTCTAAAATAAGGCTTATTTAAACTCATTTGGACATCCCTCAATTTCTAAAGCTTAATCTATTTTCAAAAGACTCAAAAAACTGACTTACTTAATCCGCGCCAGGACGGCGCGGCCTTTACGACCAATTTCATTTAACGTTTCGCGAAGTTCCGTAGCGTCTTACCACATTCATATATTCTAAGTTACGGAACTTCGCTGTTAGACGATGGACCATGCCCCCAGCTTCAGAGCCGACCATGGATGGGAGGCCCTTAAACTGTTCCCCTTGAACTTAATTGATTTATTAAATAAGAATAATTGGCAGCCTGTTTTGCAGGATCTTTATGAACATTAAAATTAGTTCTTCCATTTCGGCCCACCAATAAATCCAAGCAGCTTATAAACTTCTTTCATCAAGTCTTCCTTCGATAAACTGATCTGGTTCGTCAGAATGCACTTAATTTGGTAACAGCTTTTTACTGATCGGGGCTTCCGCAGCTATAACCTGACGGATCTGGTAAAGAATCAATCCGGTTACTTTTTAATTTGATATTCGTGAAATTTCACTGCTATCCTTCTAAAAAATTAAAATATGTGGAAATTAATTCTAAAAATAACAAAGCAGCCCTTTGCTGGAAAAGGCTACTTATATATCGGAAAGGATTTATACTTCTGATAGTTTAAAAAAAGTGCTGTTCGCACTTTTTTTAAACTATAGTTTTTCATCAACTACCCACGTTATGAAATGGTCAACCAGTTCCAGCTTTTTCTCATCGCATAGCTTGATTTTTTGATTAATTTGAGAAAGCAGGCTGTCATTTGTGTGCCTGACAATACCCAGCAGGAAGTAATCCGGCGTTATGTCCAGGGCCTCACATATTTTAATTAATGTTTCAATGCTGGGAATAGAATGATTGTTTTCTATATTGGAAATATGGTTGTTGCTTAGTCCCGTGGCTTCTGCGATGTCATCCTGGGTCAGGTTCAACACCTTGCGCCTTTTTGCAATTCGTTCACCTAATTCTTTGTAATCAATCTTCAAATCTTATCACCCTGTTTAACTTTATCAGCTCAGCGATAAGGTTGTTTATTTTCTGTAAGCCCGACCAGATAGTCAACGCTGGTTTTATAAAACTGTGCGAGTTTAATCATGATGTTCAGTGGAACATCACGTTCCCCTCGCTCATATTTGGAGTATAAAGATTGATCACACATCAGGTATTCTGCAATTTGTTGTTGGGTTAGATCATGATCTTCACGAACATCACGTATTTTTAAGCGCATTATCATCACCAAAGCAAGTATATCTTAGGACGATAAGTCCTATTGACATATTGGACTATTTGTCCTAAAATTATTCAACGAAAGCCACTTATGTGATTGTGGAGGAATATGTGGAGGAGATAAGTATTGCTTACTATCGGCATTTGCGATGACAGGCCGCTGTGTCGCCAGTTATTGGAGGCATTCATTCATTTATATGAAAAAGAAAAGGGGGTTTCATTTGATATTTACCAATTTGGCAGTGGTGAAGAGCTTCTTGAAGAACTTAATAAGCTTGGGATGATTTTTGACCTTCTTTTTCTTGATAATAGTATGAAAAAGCTGACCGGTCTCGAGACCGCCAAACAAATACGGCAATCTGCTTCCATGTCAACATGCAGCATCGTGTTTGTGACATCTGCCGATGATCATGATCAATTTATGCAGGTACAACCTTTACAAGTATTATGTAAGCCAGGTACTCAGGAGCGTATTGATGCTATATTAGACAAAGTTCTGACCAAGAAGGCGTAATCATAAGCTTCACTTTTCTTTACATAATCAGCTTCAATTTTTTTATTTAAAGTGTGCTCCAACAAATTCTATAATACCCTTCATGTCCATTCAATCAATTCCCCATTTTTCTCAGTTTGGTATTTGATTGTATTGATTTTGGCCGTGATGACAAGCGTGATGACCGCATATAAAAAGGCCTGTCCGCAAAAACGAAAGCGATTTCGTTTTTGCGGACAGGCCTGGGTCAGTCACTTAATTTATCAGATTAGTGTGTCCCTACCTTTATATAGTATTCTTCTGACTTCCATCACATTGTCAATAACTACATAGAAGATAGTAAAATTATCTACATAAATCCGATAATACGGATTTTTCCTTTTTCGATTTGATTGAAAAGGTTCGAAAGATAATGGCCAATTTAATCTTTCAGTAATTGAATTTTCGATTTTATTGATAAGCCTTACTGCGGCATCGGGGTTATGAAGCTTAAATACAAGGTAATCAACAATTTCATTAAGGTCGGCTCCGAATCTGGGAATATATCTTAAAGAATACTTACCTTCCATCATTAATTCTCGCTTTCACCTTTGAGAAAACCTCTTCATGAGTGTAGCGGATGTCTGTTGAATCCGCCTCCTTATCTGCTTCATCAAGTTTCAGTTCTGTATTATCTGTCAATTCCGCATATTTTTCAAGACTTAGCACCACCATAGAGCCATAACCGTTTTTCGTTAAATAAACAGGCTCCCCTTCTTTAACAACTAAATTTTCAATTTCCGGAAATTTATTTCTTAAATCTGAAACAGGTCTGATATGGATCACGCCTTGTCACCTCTTTTGCATTATTTTATCATAAATATATCACTATTTTATTAAAATATCAATAATATATGACCGGACCGCTTAAATGAGATCATCGGTCGGTCCGATATACTTAAGAATGCGTCTTTTGAAATACGCTTATCTTTTATAGTTCAAACTTAGCTAAGGTTCATATAATAATATGAACAGTGATCAGGCAAAAGAAGAGGAGGCGAGACCACCGGCAAATCCTGATTGCCGTCGGCCCGCCCCCGCTCTTCATCTTTTATGCCGGTACTGCTCGCTTACGCTTGCGGAGGATCATAAAGGTCATTGGTCGTGGTTTCAATGACCTTTATATCCTTTACCCCTGTAAGGGCACCGTTTGTCGTAAGGAATATCCCGCCTGCGATAAGCGAGTTCATAACGTCCATGGCTTCAGTTAGCAGGATATCCTCTCGCGGTTGGGGAACCGTTAGGGAAAACGTGTTCCCTCCGGTGGTAGCGAAAGTTAATCTTGCTGTTCGGTTGGTGGTCACAGCCAATTGAATCACCTCCTTGACGCCTGAAATTGCCCTCCGCTTTACGCTTCGT